>WSMN01000073.1 GCA_013316535.1 Muribaculaceae bacterium
ACATTGCCCGTATGCTCCAGTCGCATATAAACTATGAGAAGATGTGGGAAATAGCCGGGCATTACCCTTCAGTCATGGTGGGTGACCAGAATTCCACCACGTCGCGTGTCAATTATCTTAATCTCTATAAGGCCGGTTTCACCGATGCGTTCAGTGTGGTTGCCGACCCTGTGGCGAAATTCGGCAGCGATGACCCCGCGACGGCGGGACAATGGAAAGACGACCCCTCTACAGGGCGTCGCATCGACTACATATGGGCGCGTGGTTTCAATGTCGATTCCTATGACCATTGCACCGAGAAGTATGACCTCGGCGCGATGCCATCCGACCATGTCGCAATCACGGCCAAGCTGACTTATTTGGATCCGCAACTCGACAACCGTTACCGCTATGTCAGGGCGGGAGGCAATGGTGATGGCTCCCTGGAGGCTCCGTTCGGCTCAATTCAGGAGGCCGTCGGTTCGGCCGGCCTTGGCGACACGATTTATGTTGCCGCCGGTGATTATGAGATTTCCGAGCAGATAGAAATCTCGCGTTCTGTTCATATTTTCGGAGGCTATGACGAGGCTTTTGAAACGGTGACCGGCCTTTCATGTGTGAAGGCCACAGGCAACATCCGTGGCTTCATGCTGCAAAAGGAAACAGATGTGGAGATGCGCCACATAGGGGTCTATAACGCTAATGTGACAGCTGAAAAACAGGATGGCGGGGCCATATGTGCCCATGGCTCGCGCCTGATTATGCGCGACTGCGAGATTGCCGATAACTATGTGAGCCGCGATGGCGGCGGCATCGACTGCACCGGGCAGTTGATTCTTGACAGGGTGCGTTTTCTTCGCAACAGGGCTGGGCGTAACGGTGGCGGGGTGTGCTGTGACAACCCCAACAAACGTTACTGGTTCAATTTCCCTGTTGAGCATTGCCATTTCGAAGGAAACGAGGCTGCCGACGGTTCCGCTCTCTATCTGCCTCGGTTCGTCTACGGTTATATAGCCGGCAACACTTTTAATGCCAACACCGCCACCGCAGGTTCCACGGTCTATCTTCATGCCGTCAGCAGCGCGCCTACAAATCTGTTGGGAGTTAATCTCACCGTGGTCAACAACACGCTTGTGCTTAACAGGGCTGCAGGTGATGCGGGCGCTTCAGCAATGATGGTGGAAATTGATGCCGACGCTCCTTTTGCCTTGGTCAACAATACCATCGTGGGCAACATATCGGCAGCCGGCGTGAGCGCGGTGTGTCTGAAGCAGGGTGTCCCATATATCAACAACAACATAATCGCCGCCAATGTGGGGGGAGATGTCAATCTGGTTTCCGATGTGGTCACCGCGTCGTATAATCTTTACACATGCCCCGGGAGCATCAACTATATGGTAGGCTCCCGCGATATCTATTCCGCCGATTTTGCAAGCGGCGTGGCGGCTCTTGCAGGGGTGCTCGACGGCTCTGTGGAGGATGGTATGTTTCTTCCCGTCTTGAGTGTGGACGACACTCAAGGCAGTGGCTGCACCGGCACCTGTTATGGTAGCTGGCTCCCGACGGTGAAAGTTACCAATCCGTCATATGCCGGGGGGATGAACCTCTGTTCTGTCACCGCGATGCGTTTGCGCGAGGACTTGCTTCGTGCCGATTTCAATAACGATTGCATGAAGGAACGGACAGTGTCGCTGACTGTCGACCAGATTGGCATTGACCGTCCTTCCGATGGCAAGGCAACGATGGGGGCATGTGAATATGTTGCAGGTTCGGGCATCGACCGGGTTCTCGGTGATTCGCCAAATGATGATGCCCCGGTGGAATATTTCGATTTGCAAGGTCGCCGTGTAGCCAATCCTTCCGCCGGCCTCTATATCCGCCGTCAAGGCACCCGCACTGGCAAGATAATTATACGTTAAACGATATGGAGGCATGTTAAAATTTTTTGAATTTCGACATGCCTCCATTATTTTTACCCTAATGGGGTTATTCCGACGGAAGCAATTTGGCGGCTTCGGGGGTGAGCATCGGTTTTACCACGGAGTAGGGGAGTACACATGAGGGCATTCCTGCTGCGTAGGGTGCGATTTCATATTGCTGGTAGTCGAAATTAACACCTTTGGGCATGAAATAGGGTGCGGAAGCTGGTAGCGGCAGGGTGTCGGGGTTAATCAGTAGAGCATCCTTGAACTGGCTTTCCGTTTTCACCTCAAAATATTGGCTCATAAGTCCCTCCTTGATCAGAGTTTTCAGACGCGGGAGTGAATCAGTCTGGAACATGTCCCAGCCGAATTGCTTGCCGTCATCAAGACGGAACACCTGGGCGGCAAAGGAGGTTCCCCCATGCGCCCCGCCGAGGTAAACATAGTTCAATGCCCCGTAAGTGACGAACTTATCGGTCTGGTACAAGTCAGTGATTTTCCATAGATATTCGTAGCACATCGGGGAGGGCATTTTGAGTGAATCATATTCGGAAAGTTCCTTTTTGGCACTGGTGAGGGTGCGTGTACCGATGGTTGAGAGCAGCTTTTTCCCGTTGGTGAGGCAGTCTGCGGGTAGGGGAGCCGAAATGGTATCATCCGGGTTGCCCGACGGTGAGGCGGTGAGTTTATTGGCAATCCAACTCCTAACGGATGAGAGTAGCTCGGGGTTCCCATCTTTCGGCCATTCCACCGTGATGTCGTAGTTGGCTTTATTGCCTGCAGGGGTGGCGACACTGTCGTTCCATGATATGCTGTCGGTGGCGAAAACCGTTTGGGAGTTGCTTGCGGAGCTGTTGTCGTTACTTTTCTTGCCGGAACATGCTCCGAACATTAGTACTGCACATGCTGCCAATGGCATTGCCGTTCCGATTGATAAAAATCTTTTATGGTTCATCTTATTTGATATATTTAAATTTGTTTTAATTTTGTTGGCGTACAATTGTCGGCAGGAATTCAAGGCAACATCTGTAAGATTTGCTGAAACCGCCATAGATTTATAACATTAACATGGCAAAGATAGTTTTTTCCTGCCAAAGTGAGGTCGGATAAGAAAAATTAATGATTATAAGATGAACAAGATTTTGATTTGCACGTTGTTGCTGTTTGCAGGTCTGACGGCCGCAGCACGCGTGCTTACCCCCGAGGAGGCGTTGCGGCGCGTTTACGGTGAAAACACCCCGATGAAAGCGCCGGCACAGGCCTTGCAAAGCCGACAGTTGCTGCACACCGTCAACACGGCATCCGATTCCCCTGCCGTCTATATTTTCGGTACGACCGGCGAGCAGGGCTACATGGTTGTGGGTGCCGACGATGTGGCCATGCCGCTTTTGGGCTACTCCGACACAGGGTCACTGCCTGCCGACGGCACGCTCCCTCCGCAGATGCAATGGTGGCTCGGCCAGTATGCGGCTGAAATAGAGCGGGCGCAGACTGTGGCCGCCGGGCGTTGGCTTGAACCTTTCTCGAGTGCAGCCATTGCCGACCGTGCCCCTATAGCTCCCTTGTGTTCAACACAATGGAACCAGGATGCGCCCTACAACAACCTTTGCCCCACGATTGCGGGACGTAAAACCTACACAGGATGTGTCGCCACGGCCATGGCGCAGGTGATGAAATATCACAACTGGCCGGCAAAGGGGCGCGAGAGCATCACTTACAAGGATGCCGGCGGAACTGCTCGCTCCATGAGCTTTGCCGTGACTTTCGACTGGAACGATATGCTCGATTCATATGCCGGGACAACGACCTCTGCGCAGAAGAATGCCGTGGCACTGCTCATGAAAGCCTGCGGATATTCCGTGCAGATGAACTATGGCACAAGTGCGTCAGGGGCAAGCGACATCTATGTGGCTCCGGCGCTTATAAAATATTTCGATTACGATGCGGGTGCGCATATGTGCGAACGCCAGCAGTATGGCCTGGCGGAGTGGCAGGACATGATTTATGACAACTTGTGCGATGTAGGCCCCGTGCTCTATTGCGGTTCCTCCCACCTGGGCGGCCATGCGTTCGTGTGCGACGGTTATTCCACAGACGGCTATTTCCACTTCAACTGGGGGTGGGGTGGTGCCTACGACGGGTACTACCTCCTCACTGCTCTTAACCCCGAAGGAGAGGGTATCGGCGGTTTTGCCGGTGGCTACAACATAGGGCAATCGGTGGTGCTCGGCATACAGAAGCCCACTGGCAATGTCTCTGCAAGCCCTGTTCGCCTGACCCAGGGCGGTGCCGTGACAGGCTCCATTTACGGTGGGACGCTCACACTTGAGAGCACATGGGTGAACAAGGCGGCCGAATCCGTTAAATTCACGCTTGCCCTGAAGCTCGAGCCTGCCGACGGAACTTCCGGCACAACCCGTTATATCGAATCCCCTTACGGGGAGCTGGAGATGGGACTGCTTTATTCCATAGGTAAGCTCCAGTTCGATGCGACCAAAATACCCAACGGCACATGGAAGGCTGCGGTGGTAATGAAGGATGTCGCCCTCGGAAACAATGCCAAATGGATGTCAATGCTGCATCCGATTAATGTGCCTGATTACGTTACTATAACCCGCAATGTCAACAACTACAATGTGGTTGATGCAGCAACGGCAAACCTGCAGGTGACATCGGCGCAGTTGCTTACGGAGTTCTATTACGGCTGTTCGGCCAAGTTGCGTTTCACCGTCACTAACCCTAACGGAGTGGAGGTGGCACAGGCCATCGCGCCGTGCCTTGTCTCGGGAAATAATATTGTCGCTGCGGGCGGATGCTGTTTCATCGATCTCATGCCGGGCGAGACTGTTACACGTGAGCTTACCTTTGACTGGGCTGTTGCAAGTTCTTTCAAGCTTAACACCCCTTATGAATGTTACCTGTATGATGCGGAGAGCGGATTAGTGTTCCATGACTTCGGGTCAAAGAGCGTGCTTGCCAATCCGGGCGATCCGCGTCTCTCTGCTACAGCTTTCTCGATTGTTGGCGGCACACAGGCCGTCGACCGCAGCAATATGGTCTTCAACGCATCTGTGAAATGCCTTGGAGGCTATCTGGCTGCCCCGCTCATTGTGGCTGTCACTGACCAGGGCGGCGGCCCCCTCTTGGCTTCAGCCAACTCGGCCGAGGTGCTGTTCCTATCATCGGGACAGGCGGCAGACACGGAATTCCATCTTTCCTTCCCCGAGGGGGAAGCGGGCAAGACCTATTCGGCTTTTCTCGGCTATCTCACGTCCGAAGGCTATGAATGGTTGCGTAACATGGATTTCACCCTTGGTGTTACAGGGCTGGATGCCGTCAGTAGCGATGATTATGGCATGACGGTGGCTTACGACAAGGGCAACGGCCAAGTGCTGGTTGAGTCGGGTCATGAACTGACGTTCGTGTCGGTTGTGAATGCGGCCGGAGCAGTGCTTCACGCTCCTGCTTCGCTTAATGGCACCACTGGGACGATAGACCTCTCGCATGTCGGTGCCGGGGTGGTTATCCTGACTGTAGGCAACTCATCTGGAGCCGTGCAAACCTATAAGCTGGCCGTCAGGTGAGCATGTCATGAAACATTGTTATAAGGTAATGGTTCCTGCACTTGCGTTGGCCGCAACGATGGGTGCCGTAAGTTGCGGATCCAAGAAAGATGCTGCATCCGCCACGTCCGGGCAGATTGCCCCGCGCCCGTTTATGGTTCCGCCGGGAGAACGCGCCGGGGAGGACAAAAGCGTCCTTTCGGATAGCCGCGTAGGGTTCATGCCCCGTGCGGTGGCCTACCGCATGTCGGGTGACTATGCTGATAACGTGCCGGTCACCCTCGCCGCCGACGGTTCGTTGCAGAGCTATCCCGCTCCGTCTGACATCCACGAATCTTTGCGTCCCATACCGTTGTCGGGCGGATGGTGGCTCGACCGCCGTGGGGTGTCGGGCCGTTCCGTCTTTACCCGCTACACCTATGCCGGGTATGCCGCGCTGGAAGAGGTCCCCTCACCGGCACAGATTCTCGAGGCCGTGATTCCGGGGGCACGGGTCACATCCGTGGTGACCCTCCCGATGACCACACAGGAGGCTGTCGCCGACACCGCAGCCGTCAACGCCGCTATGAAACGCCTGGACACCAGGTTGTAGCGACAGATTGTACCTATTATGGACACGCGGGAAAGCCGGATTTGGCTTTCTCGCGTTTTTTTTGTATCTTTGCGCGATTTAAGAAGTTAAAAACAAAAATAATAGAATGAACCCAATCAAGAAAACCATCACCTTGCCCGACGGCCGCGAGATTACTCTCGAAACCGGCAAGCTCGCCAAGCAGGCTGATGGCGCAGTGGAGCTTCGCATGGGCAACACCATGCTGCTCGCCACAATCGTGTCGGCCAAGGAGGCCGGCGAAGGGGTGGACTTCATGCCCCTCACAGTCGACTACAAAGAAAAATTCTCATCGGCAGGCCGCTTCCCCGGCGGTTTCCTCAAGCGCGAAGGCCGTGCTTCGGACTACGAAATCCTCACCTCGCGTCTTGTTGACCGCGTGATGCGCCCGCTGTTCCCCGATAATTACCACGCCGAAACTTTCGTGAACATCACCATGTTCTCGGCCGACGGCGTTGAGATTCCCGATGCCCTCGCAGGTCTTGCCGCCTCTGCTGCCATCACCTGCAGCGACATCCCTTTCAACGGACCCATCTCGGAGGTGCGCGTTGCCCGTGTGGACGGCGAATTCGTAATCAACCCCAATTTCGAGCAGCTTGAGAAAGCCGACATGGAATTGATGGTAGGTGCCACCTACGACAACATCATGATGGTGGAGGGCGAGATGAACGAAGTGTCGGAAGCCGACCTTCTCGCTGCCCTCAAGGCCGCACACGATGAAATCAAGAAGCACTGCAAGGTGCAGCTCGAGCTTGCCGAGGCCGCCGGAAAGACCGTGAAGCGCGAATACTGCCACGAAGTCAACGACGAGGAGCTCCGCAAGGACGTGCACGACAAGTGCTACGATAAGGCTTATGCCGTTGCCAAGGCCGGTTGCGCTGACAAGCACTGGCGTCAGGACTCATTTGATGCCATCTGCGAAGAATACATCGCATCGCTCCCCGAGGAGGAACGCGACGAAAAAACACCGCTGGTTAAGCGTTACTACCACGATGTGGAGCGCGAAGCCGTGCGCCGCTGCATCCTCGACGAAGGCATACGTCTCGACGGACGTAAGACCACCGAAATACGCCCCATCTGGTGTGAGGTCGATTATCTCCCCGGCCCTCACGGCTCTGCTGTGTTCACCCGTGGCGAGACCCAGTCGCTCTCAACGGTTACCCTCGGCACCAAACTCGACGAGAAGATTCTCGATGATGTGCTCAACCAGGGTCGCGAGCGCTTCCTGCTCCATTACAACTTCCCCCCCTTCTCCACAGGAGAAGCCCGTCCCACCCGTGGTGTGGGTCGCCGCGAAATCGGTCACGGAAACCTCGCGCACCGCGCCCTCAAGCGCATGTTCCCCGATGATTTCCCCTACGTTTGCCGCGTGGTGAGCGACATCCTCGAATCCAACGGCTCATCGTCAATGGCGACCGTCTGCGCAGGCACACTCGCCCTGATGGATGCAGGTGTGAAGATGAAACGCCCCGTCAGCGGTATCGCCATGGGTCTTATCACCGACAACGCCACAGGACAGTATGCCATTCTCTCCGACATCCTCGGTGACGAGGACCATCTGGGCGACATGGACTTCAAGGTGACAGGTACACGCAACGGTATCACCGCCACACAGATGGACATCAAGTGCGACGGTCTTAGCTATGAGGTGCTCGAGCGCGCACTCAACCAGGCTCGCGACGGACGCCTCCACATCCTTGACAAAATCGAGGAGACAATCCCCGCACCCCGCGGGGACTACAAGCCCCATGTGCCACGCATCGTCACCATGCTCATTCCCAAAGAGCTTATCGGTGCTGTCATCGGCCCGGGCGGAAAAATCATCCAGGGTATCCAGGAGGCATCGGGTGCCACTGTCTCGATCGACGAAATCCCCGAAGGCGGCTACATCGAGGTTGCCGCTGCCAACAAGGCCAGCATCGACAAGGCAATGGAAATGATCAACGCCATCGTAGAGCTGCCCGAAGAAGGGAAGGTTTATACCGGCAAAGTGCAGACAATCCAGGACTTCGGCGCATTCGTTGAATTCATGCCCAACCGTGACGGCCTGCTCCACATATCCGAAATATCCTGGGAACGCATCCCCGACATGGCTTCCTCCGGCATCAAGGAAGGTGACACGCTCACAGTCAAGCTCATCGAGATTGATAAGAAGACCGGCAAATACCGTCTCTCCATGCGTGCCCTCCAGCCCAAGCCCGAAGGCTATGTGGAACCCGCCGAACGTCCCCGCGGGCCGCGCCGTGACGGCGATCGTCCCCGCCGCGAAGGCGACAGAAGCCCTCGTCGTGATGGTGACCGTCCCCGTGGACCGCGCCGCGAATTCCGCGACTAATCCCCCCGAATAAACATCAAGCGGTGTGTCAGATACATAGCTGCCACACCGCTTTTTTGTAGTATTGTTTCCTGTCCACACTGCCTAATCGGGTCAAGCTCAAAATTCGGTCCATAAGTAAGTCATGAAAATTATTACGCATAAAGGAATTATGAATGCTTTATATCATCGGGGGGCATTATTTCGCCGGTTTTCCCCTCTCATCTTCGGGGAAAACCGACTGAAATAATGCCCCCCGATGATATAAAATAATTTCAACGACTTACTCACAAGTTCTGTGACCGGGGCAATAGAGACGGCATTCATGCCGTCTTGTAACTTCAGATTGATGACATCCAGCCTGTTGCCATGTTTTTAGAGGGTGTTTCATAACAGATGTTATGAAACACCGAAGTTGTCTTGACTTATTTTAAACATACAAAATACAATAAGGAGTGTTAAGTGT
>WSMN01000074.1:0-1165 GCA_013316535.1 Muribaculaceae bacterium
TCATCATCATCATCATCATCATCGTCCCACACCTCCGCGTCCTCCCCGCCATGACCACCACTACCATCACCATGTGCCGTTTTTCGGCCACTACCACCGCCCGGTGCCACCACCACGCTGGCACTATCATAGCGGAGGCCCTGTGTTCGGCACAATACTCGGAGTGGCGCTCGGCACCGCAATCGGGGTGTCGATAAATTCGCTTGTCAACAGCGGCTACACTGTCAGCAGCTACGGCAATGACGTTGTATACCTTACTAATGTCCCGCAGATGAACTACACCTGGCCGGATGCGGCATTATATTATAATAATGGTATACTTTCGGGCTCGCAGTTCACCTATCTGTCGCCTTACTATGACATGAGCCGTTACAACAACCTATATGGCATGTTGACATCGCAATACGGTATGCCTGTCCAGACCATGAACCAAGGGGGCATAATGTCGGCCACATGGTTCGGACCCGCCAACCGCTATGTCACCCTTTCGTTCAATTCGCAGTACGGCGGCAACTACTACACCACCCTCTCTTTCGGTAATTGAACGGAATTTGCTATTTTTGTGCGGAGAAAGCATTAAGGTGCTTTTTCCGCACATTAATTTTATGAATGGGAAAGCGGGCGTGAACCATGGTTGAGAGAGCTACATACGGAAGGAAGATAGGGTGGGAGACACTGCTGGTGGCGGTGCTCGTGGTGATGACGTTCGTGCCGTTCCTGGGCGAGAACCTTTACAGCACAAAGGGGGAGCCGCGCGAGGCGGTGATAGCGGTTTCGATGCTCAACAGCGGCAACTGGGTGCTGCCGGTCACTTTCGGTGCCGAAATTCCATATAAGCCGCCGATGCTCGCATGGTGCATAGCGCTTTTGGGATGGCTCAACGGCGGGGTGGTGACGGAGTTCCTGTCGCGTCTGCCGTCGGCCTTGGCAGCGGTTGTCATGCTTCTTGTCGGGTTCCGTTTGTTTGCCCGCTATGCGTCGGTCAACCGCGCGGTGGCCATGGCTCTGATTACCGCCGGGTGCTTCGAGTTTTTCCGCAACGGCACGATATGCCGTGTGGATATGCTGGTGACTATGTTCATTGTCACTGCACTATATGCATTCTTCCGGCAGTCGGCCCGTCATCCTGAAGGAACCTGGATGCCGAGCATATGGGCTGTTCTGT
>WSMN01000074.1:1264-8801 GCA_013316535.1 Muribaculaceae bacterium
GCAGTCGGCCCGTCATCCTGAAGGAACCTGGATGCCGAGCATATGGGCTGTTCTGCTGATGAGTGGCGGCGTGCTGACCAAAGGCCCAGTGGGGATGTTGCTGCCGTGCATGGTGGTGTTCGTCTACCGCCTTGTGCGCGGGAATAATTTCTGGAAAACTGTTGTCAGTGTGGGCGTTTCAGCAGTGCTGTCGCTGATTTTGCCTGCAATGTGGTATTTTGCCGCATATAATCAGGGTGGCGAGGAGTTCCTGCGGCTTGCGGTGGAGGAGAACTTCGGTCGGTTCACAGGCACCATGTCCTATGAGTCGCACGAGAATCCGGCGTGGTACAATCTTCTTACCCTTGCATATGGCTGTGCGCCATACACATTGATTCTGCTTATGTCGATTCCGTTTTTGCCGTGGAAACGCGCTGTCGCATACTTGAGTGGTGGACGGTCGTTGTTTTCACGTTTTTGGGGATGGTTGCGCGGTCTCGAACCCATAACGCTGTTTTCCCTTCTTGCCGCCGTGCTGATATTTGCATTCTATTGCATCCCCAAGAGCAAACGGAGTGTTTACTTGTTACCGGTTTATCCGTTTGTGGCATATTTTATTACGCTTTTTGTTAGCTGGTTGCTTCTTCGTTTCCCTCGTTTGGTCAAGACTTGGTGTTGGATTATATGCGTGGTGGGATTTGTTGCCTCCGGAGTGGTGCTCGCTGCCATGTTCGGGTGGATTCCGGTTGTGAGGGACGATTCCATGCAGTCTACGATGGCATATCTTCGGATGCAGCCCGGCCGTTTTTGGCCTGTGGTGTTCTGTCTGGTGGGATTTTTAGGGGCGTTCGGGCTTGGACGCGAGCTGGTCTGTTCCAGGGCGCGTGCGGGGTTCGGGTGGTGCATGGCTTATGTGCTGGCTCTTTACTGGATGGCGTCATGTGCTGTTTTGCCTGCTGCCATGAATGTGAAGTCCGACAAGCCGCTGGCTGAACAGATTGAAACTGCTGTCGGTGTGGATGCCCCCGTATATTCCTGGCGGCCTGATGCGATGTGGCGTTATTACACCATAAATTATTATATGAACGACCGATTGTGCCTGTTCGATGTTGAGAAACCTGTGTCGGGCTATCTGGTGGTCGGGGATGAAGATTTCCCCATGTTGCGTGATAATGTGGCCCATGATTATGTATTCAGCGAGGTGCTGACCACCGACCGCAGCAGCAGTGAAAGCGGACAGCGGTTGAAACTGTTAAAGTTTGTTCTCAAAAAGTAACAAGTATGAGAACATAATGGGATTTAGAAATGTTAATCAATCGGAAGGGATGTAAAAAACAATTCTTAAAAAATATTTGGTTCATAGCTAAAAAGTTTTTAACTTTGCCATCAAACAAAAAGTAAGATTTGATATGAAAAAGGTTATTTTACTGGCTGCCATTGCATTAGGCACGATGGGGGCATCCGCTCAGACTACTGTGGCCGGCAGCAAATTCACCGACAACTGGTCGTTTACACTCAAGGGTGGAGCGGTACTTTCATCTAAGATGGTTAAAGACAATGGCTTTTGGGATGATGCCCGTGGCGTTGTCGGAGTTGAATTGCGCAAGCAGATCACTCCCGTATTCGGCCTTGGTGCTGAAGGCGAATGGAGTGTCAACACTTCGAGCTGGACAGGTGTTCGTTCTGGTAACGTGTTCGACCACCAGTATGTAGGTGTGTTCGGTGCTGTCAACTTTATGAACGCCTTTGCAGGCTACACTGGCGCACCCCGTGTTTTCGAACTGGAGCTGGTTGCCGGAACAGGTTGGTTGCACGCTTATTATCCCCACACAACATGCGAAGACGGTAACTCTTGGGCAACCAAGGTGGGGCTGAACTTCAACTTCAATCTCGGTGAGTCGAAGGCATGGACTCTCTCGCTCAAGCCTGCTTACATGTGGAACATGAACGCTAACCCCACTCCTAACGTTCTTGGTTACGCAGCCCGCTATGATTCAAACTACGGGTTCCTCGAACTGGAGGCCGGTATAACCTATCATTTCGGCAATTCCAACGGAACACATCACTTTACCGTTGTTCGTCCCTACGACCAGGCTGAAATCGATGCCCTCAATGCACAGATTAACGCTCTGCGTGGCGAACTCGATGCATGTGGTGCAAACAATGCCGCTCTACTTGCACAGCTTGCCGACCTTCAGGCACAGCTCGATGCTTGCAACCGCCGTCCGCCGGTTGTAGAGAAAGTTGTAAAGGACCTCAACAACATCCGTTACGTGTTCTTCAACTGCGGTTCTTCCTACATTCAGCCCAACCAGCAGCCCAATATCGCAATGGTGGCTGACCAGCTTAAGGATAATTCCAACGCCACTGTTACCGTTCAGGGCTATGCTTCAAAGGATGGTTCGCTCGCATTCAACAAAAAGCTTGCACAGCGTCGTGCCGAGGCAGTCAAGAAAGAGCTCGTTAAGCGTTACGGCATCGCTGCCGACCGCGTTCAGGCTGAAGGCATGGGTATCGGCGACCTCTTCACAGAGAACAGCTGGAACCGCGTGAGCGTTTGCACCGTTAAGGAATAATATCGGTTCTTCGGATTTACCGGAGTCTGTAAGATAAAAAAGCGATGTGTCGAGACACATCGCTTTTTTATTTTTTTTAAGAGAATGAGGATAAGTATAAAATGGTTCTCAAGGGAGTATATATTAGCACGATTATTTTCTAATGGGCAAGCGGAACAAAATCGTCAAAGGAAAATCAAGCGGATGTTTAATAGCAGATGGTATTAATCCCTCTATAAGATGACTTTAGGATTGTTCCTCTTACTTTAACCGATGAATCACCCCATGAAATTTCAATTCCCGACAAATTCCATTTTCAGTTTTCATGCCATGCGAAATGGCATCGGTATGCTGTTGCTCGGATTCTTTTTCATTTTTATCGGAGCGATGCTCGCTGTGATTGCTCTCACAAGCTGCAGCAATGACCGAAAAGTTGAGTCTTACGACCTTACTTCATATGTCAACCCTATGATTGGCACCGATTTCACAGGAAACACCTATCCGGGTGCACAGGTGCCGTTCGGGATGGTGCAGCTAAGCCCCGATAACGGGCTTCCGGGCTGGGACCGTATTTCAGGTTACTTCTATCCCGACAGCACCATTGCCGGATTTTCACACACTCATTTGAGCGGAACCGGGGCAGGCGACCTTTACGACATTTCGTTTATGCCTGTTATGAACCCGGCAAAGATTGCCCCCGCTCCATTGGGTGTGCATTCACGTTTTTCCCATGACCGCGAGGAAGCGACTGCGGGCTATTATAAGGTGCATCTCGATGATTATGGCATTGATGTGGAACTGACTGCCACACCCCGTTGCGGTGTGCAGCGTTATACGTTCCCCGATGGGGATGCATCGGTTATCCTGAACCTTGCCAAGGCGATGAACTGGGATGCCACTGTCGACAGCGACATACGGATGGTCGATTCTGTGACTGTGACGGGCTACCGTTATTCCAACGGCTGGGCGCGTGACCAGAAGGTGTATTTCGCCACCAGGTTTTCACGTCCGTTCGCATCGGTTGATTTAGACTCTGTTGCGATTGAAACAGACGGCAAGGTGACAGGTTCGGGCAAGATTGCCACTTTCCGCTATCCCGAGATGAAATCGGGTGAACGGCTTGTTGTGGTCACGGCCTTGTCGCCTGTAAGCGAAGATGGTGCAATGGCCAATCTTAATGCCGAAGCCCCCGGCGATGATTTCGATGGCTACAGAGCCTCGGCACGTGAACAATGGAACCGTGAACTGTCGAAAGTGGGAATCAGCTTGCCCGCAGACCTGGACGAACAGACTGCCCTCGACAGGAAAACCGTGTTCTATACAGCCCTTTACCATTCCATGCTTGCTCCGACGCTGTTCTGCGATGTTGACGGCGCGTATCCCGGCCCCGACGGAAAAATCCATCATGCCGACGGATGGGTGAATTATTCATCTTTCTCGCTTTGGGACACATATCGCGCCTCGCATCCGCTGTTCACCATCCTTGACCCCTCCCGAGCCGCCGATATGGCACGCTCGCTCATTGACTTCGGCAGGCAACTCGGTCGTCTGCCCGTGTGGAACATGTGGGCGGGTGAGACCGACATGATGATTGGTTACCATTCCGCCCCTGTGATTGTCGATGCGGTGCTTAAGGGGTTGGGTAAGGACAACGGTGTGCTCACCGAGGCCGATGCCCGCCGTGCCCTCGATGTGTGCGTGGCCACTGCACGCAATGCTTCCTATCGTCAGCTCAGCGATTACATGGCTCTCGGCTATGTGCCTTCGGGGAACAAGGATTGGTCTATGTCGAAAACCCTGGAATATGCCTACGATGACTGGTGCATAGCACAACTTGCCGGTAAACTTGGCGAGAAGGCTCTTTATGATGAATTCATGGGGCGTGCGGCCAATTGGTTGAATACGTTCAATCCTGCTGTCGGCTTCTTCCAGCCGCGTGATGCCCAGGGTGGTTTCTCCCCGGCTTTCGTCCCCGAGGAATATGACGAGGAGATTTGCGAGAGCAATGCGTGGCAATATCTTTTCTCGGTGCAGCACGATGTGCCGGGGCTGATGAAAGCGATGGGCGGCAAACAGGCGTTCGAGGCAAAGCTCGACAGCATGTTCACCCATGTGAATCCCGATGTAGAACTCCCCATTTTCAGCACCGGTATGATAGGGCAGTACGCACAAGGCAATGAGCCGGGGCATCACACCGCCTATCTTTATAACTACACCGACAATCCATGGAAAGGCGCCGACCGCCTGCACCAGATAATGACAACGCTCTACACCAACGACCCTGCCGGGATATGCGGCAACGACGACATGGGGCAGATGTCGGCATGGTATGTGTTCTCGGCACTCGGCTTCTATCCTGTGAATCCCGTCGGCGGGGTGTATGAACTGGGTACGCCGTTTGCAGCTGAATCTACAATAAATGTTGGCGGTGGCAAGACGTTCAGAATAATCGCCGACGGACTTTCAGATGATGCCCGCTACATCAAATCCGCCAAACTCAATGGCAAACCGCTCGACCGCACCGGCATAACCCATGATGAAATCATGGCCGGAGGAACCCTGGAACTCGAGATGACCGAAACGCACAAATAACCAAGTTCTAATATTTATAATTAGCCTAAACGACATACAATCCATGAGAAAAATTTTCATTATCGCATTGGTCGCAGCTGCCACCGGCGGTGTAGCCGCCATGTTGGATTCCTGCCATGAGGCATCCGCTACATCCGATTATGCCTCCTTTGTTGACCCCATGATAGGCACAGGTGGCCATGGACATACTTTCCCCGGGGCGATTGTGCCTAACGGGATGATTCAGCCGTCGCCCGACACCCGTATTGACGGCTGGGATGCATGTTCGGGCTATTATCATGCCGACTCGCTCATCAACGGGTTTTCGCACACTCATGTGAACGGCACCGGTTGTGCCGACTACGGCGATGTGCTGATTATGCCTACTGTGGGGCAGCAGGTGATCGATGCGCAGGTGGATACCCTTCAGAATCTGCCTTATGCCTCCCCCTTCTCTCATGCAAACGAGGTTGCCGAGCCTGGCTACTACAGTGTGAAGCTCGACCGCTACGACATTCTTGCCGAGATGACCTCCACCAAGCGCGTGGCGTTGCATCGCTTCACTTTCCCGGCCACCGACCAGGCGGGAATGATTGTAGACATGGACTATTCCATCCAGCATCAGACCAATCTCGACATGGCTATCGAGGCCATTGGCGACACCGAATTGCGCGGTTGGAAAATGACGGAGTACTGGGCGTTTGACCAGCAGATTTATTTCTATGCCAAATTTTCCAAACCGTTCACCCACACCATCGTCACCGATACTATCACCGACACCAAAGGTCGCCCGTATGCCCGTTGCAAGGCTCTGTTGCAGTTCCCGCCGATGAAGGAAGGGGAGCAGCTGCTGGTTAAAGTGGGCGTTTCGGCTGTTGACTACGATGGCGCACGGAAAAACGTCGAGGCCGAGATGCCTGGCTTTGATTTTGATGCCACCCGTGCCGATGCGCGCGAGGCCTGGAACGGCTATCTTGCCAAAATCGATGTTCCGTCCACGGCCAACCGCGATGACCTGGTTAAATTCTACACAGCCCTTTATCATACCGCCGTCTCACCGAATCTTTTCACCGATGTGGACGGACGTTACCTCGGCATGGACCGCCAGCCCAAGCAGGGGGATGCCGAAAATCCTGTCTACACCATTTTCTCTCTTTGGGATACATTCCGTGCTTTGCACCCCCTTATGTCGATTATCGACCCTGACCTGAACAATGCCTACATGCGTTCGCTCCTTTTGAAGGCCGAGGAGGGTGGCGTTCTACCCATGTGGGAACTCGCCGGCAACTATACAGGCACTATGATTGGCTATCACGCCGCATCGCTTTTTGCCGATGCCGTAGCCAAGGGGCAGAACTCATTCGATGTAAACGATGCCCTCAAGGCTTCTCTGCGTGCCGCCGAGTATGACACAGCCGGTATCCATTGTCCCGCCAAGGTGCTTCCCCACCTTATGCCCGCAGCAAAGTTCTATAAGAATACCATCGGTTACATCCCCTCCGACAAGGATAATGAATCTGTGGCCAAGGCACTCGAATATGCCTACGATGACTGGTGCATAGCGCAGCTTGCCAAAGCCGCGGGCGACACCGCCACCGGCCGCCGGTATGAGGTGTTTGCCAAAGGCTATGAGAAATATTTCGATTCGGCAACAGGTTTCATGCGCGGTGTGATGAGCGATGGCTCATGGCGGGAGCCTTTCACCCCCAATGCCTCCAATCACCGCAACGACGATTATTGCGAGGGTACTGCATGGCAATGGACTTGGTTTGTGCCTCATGATGTTCCCGGGTTGATGAATCTCATGGGTGGTAAGGAGAAGTTTGCCGCAAAACTCGATTCGCTTTTCTCCGCTTCATCGGAGTTGACTGGCGAACTCGTCTCGGCTGACATTACAGGGTTGATAGGGCAGTATGCCCACGGCAACGAGCCTTCACACCACATAATTCATCTGTACAACTATGCCGGTCAGCCGTGGAAAACACAGGAGCTTATCGACCGCGTGTTTGAGGAGCAGTACCGCGTCGACCCCGACGGACTTTCAGGCAACGAGGATTGCGGGCAGATGTCGGCTTGGCTTGTGCTGAACGCCATGGGTTTTTACCAGGTGGCTCCCGGTAATCCAGTCTATTCAATCGGTCGTCCTTTGTTCGAGACCCTTACGGTTAACCTGAACAACGGGAAGAAATTCACGGTCACCGCAAAAAATTTCTCCAAGGCCAACAAATATATCAAGTCGGCCACCGTCAACGGGCGTGAGCTTAGTGAGCCGTTCTTCACCCATTCCGACATAATAAACGGCGGAGAGCTTGTGCTCGAGATGACTGATGCCCCCACTGAATGGGGCGTTAAGTGACTTAAAGAAATTATTTAATGAATTCGGTGACTTTCGGACTCAATGGTTCTTTGCTCGTCTTTCGATTGCTTTTCCC
>WSMN01000075.1 GCA_013316535.1 Muribaculaceae bacterium
ACCCCGCTCACCCCTCCGGCAACTGCCGCCGAGCCTCCCGCCCCCTACGGCCCGCACCCCTCACCCGATGCCTGACAGCAATGTAATCCCTATACCACAAAATCCCGGCCACAAAGGCATTACCCATAAGGAAGGCCCGGCGCATGTCGAAAGCCACTTGAGTATGATTATCGGGAAACATGTGGAGCTGTTCCAATTCAATCGCAGCCAGACGGCGATAACGCCCCGACGGAGTCAAATGCAGAATTTTGAAGCACCGCATTCGTTTCACCCGGATGATAAAGGGCGCATTCAAAAAGGTTTGTTGCCGACATTGCAGGCTCCCTCTACCCCGAATTGCCGGATTATGCGGTATGACAGTGAGAGAGGGCGGGGGATGTGTCATGAAAAATGCGTATCTTTGTGGATTCAATCGTAAAAGCAAAAATACACCGACATGTCTATAGACCAGATTATATCGCAAGGTGTGGCCAAGGCCGTGAAGGAACTTTACGGCCTTGACACCGATGCCTCGGCAATCGTGCCGCAGGCCACAAGAAAGGAATTTGAAGGCAATCTCACCGTGGTGGTATTCCCGTGGGTAAAGGCGGCACGCAAGTCGCCCGAGGCTGTGGGGCAGGAAATCGGGCAATGGCTCGTTGACAACGAGCCTGCCGTTGACCGTTTCAATGTGGTAAAGGGGTTCCTGAACCTGGTCATCGTACCTACATTCTGGAATTCCGTGCTTGAGCACATTGTCTTCACCGATAATTTCGGAATAACGGAAGCCACGGTTTCAAGCCCGCTGGTGATGGTTGAATATTCATCGCCAAACACCAACAAACCCCTCCACCTTGGCCATGTGCGCAACAACCTTCTCGGCTATTCTTTGGCAGAAATCCTGAAAGCATGCGGCAACCGGGTGGTGAAAACAAATATAGTCAACGACCGCGGCATCCACATCTGCAAGTCGATGCTTGCATGGCAGAAGTGGGGCGAAGGGGTCACCCCCGAAAAAGCCGGAAAGAAAGGCGACCACCTGATTGGCGATTTCTATGTGCTTTTCGACAAGCATTATAAAGCGGAAATAAAGGGAATAGCCGCCCGTGAAGGAATCAGTGAGGAGGAAGCCGCAGGAAAATCACCACTGATGGCCGAGGCACGCGAGATGCTGCGCCGTTGGGAAGCCAAAGACCCCGAAGTGCGCGGGCTGTGGGAAATGATGAACCGTTGGGTATATGCCGGTTTTGATGACACTTACCGCCGCATGGGGGTTGACTTCGATAAAATTTACTACGAATCTGACACCTATCTCGAAGGGAAAGAAAAGGTGCTCGAAGGCCTCGAGAAAGGCATCATGTTCCGCAAAGATGACGGCTCGGTGTGGGCCGACCTGTCCGATGCCGGGCTTGACCAGAAACTGCTGTTGCGTGCCGACGGCACTTCTGTCTACATGACCCAGGACATAGGCACCGCAAAGCTCCGTTTCCAGGACTACCCTATCGACAAGATGATTTATGTGGTTGGCAACGAGCAGAATTATCATTTCCAGGTGCTGTCGCTGCTTCTCGACCGCCTCGGCTTCAAGTGGGGGAAAGACCTTGTGCACTTCTCCTACGGTATGGTGGAGCTCCCGGAGGGGAAGATGAAGAGCCGCGAAGGAACGGTGGTAGATGCCGACGACCTGATGGAGGAAATGGTGAAGGGTGCACGCGAAGTCTCCATGGACCTGGGGAAACTCGACGGGCTTACTCCTGCTGAAATCGATGAGATTTCGGAGACCGTGGGTCTCGGCGCGCTGAAATACTTCCTCCTGAAAGTTGATCCCCGCAAGAATATGCTGTTCAATCCCAAGGAATCAATCGATTTCAACGGCAATACAGGGCCTTTCATCCAATACACCTATGCCCGCATCCGTTCAGTGCTCCGCAAGGCAGCCGAGCAGGGAATGGTGGTGACCGACTACTCCGCCGTTGAGCCTAACGACAAAGAGATTGCACTGATTCAGACACTGGCCGATTTCCCTGCCACAGTACAGGAAGCCGGGCGAGACTACTCGCCGGCCGTAATCGCCAATTATGTATATGAACTGGTGAAACAATATAACCAGTTTTATCATGATTATTCGATTCTGCGCGAGGAAAATGCCGCCGTGCGCTCGCTGCGACTGGCCTTATGCGATGCTACTTCCCGCGTTGTGCGCACCGGGATGGGCCTCCTCGGCATCAAAGTGCCGGAACGGATGTGATTTGCCGGAACATGCCGTCTGTAACGTACCGCAAAAGCTTTTCAAGGGGGGTGTCCGGGAGGTTTGTCTAAACCTTGGCATCATTTTTGCATCTAAAAACGTTAGAATAGAATAGTTCTCACCATAAACACTAATCGAAAAATGAATTATTACCAGACTGACTCATATACGCCCCAGTCGCTCGACGCAAAAGTGTCGGCTGTGATGAAAAGCGTATATTTCAAAATGTTTCTCGGACTGCTCGTCACTGCTGCGGTTGCATGGTTCGTGGCAGCAACAGCCAATTCCGACAGGAGTTTCCTTGTCTATATGGCACAGCACAGCTGGGTCTACTGGGGATTGGCCATCGTGGAAATCGGGCTTGTCCTTTGGATTTCAGCCGGTCTCCGCAAAATTAGTTCGGGTATGGCCACAGGCCTTTTCTTCCTGTTCGCCATAGTCAACGGCCTCACGTTGTCCATCATCTTTGTTGTCTACCAGATTGCAGCGATATTCAAGACATTCCTAATCACAGCCGGGGTGTTCGGCGCAATGAGCATCTACGGATATTTCACAACCAAGGACTTGACCCGTATCGGTTCTTTCCTTTACATGGCCTTGTTCGGCCTAATCATACTGGCTGTTGTGAACATGTTTTGGGCTAATTCTACAATGGAATGGATTGTGAGCGGTCTGGGCGTTCTGATTTTCATTGGCCTGACCGCCTGGGATACCCAGCAAATCAAGCAGATGGCCTATGCCGACCCGTCGATGGCCAACGGTCGCCTCGCAACCCTCGGTGCGCTTAGCCTCTATCTCGATTTCATCAACCTGTTCCTCTATCTTCTCCGATTCTTCGGTGGCAACCGCGACTGAATAAACTATATAATGGATAGGCGGAACCAACGCGCCATTACGGAGCTACCGCTTTTAACCCATATCTAAAGCGGTTTTTCAAAATTTCACTAAATGGCGGTGTGTCAAAGTCTTTGACACACCGCCATTGTCATTAAAGGGTGTTTGCTATTTTGACATCTCTAATATCCTCTTTACAAAATCTGTCTTGGCGGCAGTATATCCGTCACGGTCGTGTTGATAGCGTGACAAAAGATTTAACTTCAATGCCTCATATTCACAGGCTATGGCCGGATGGCTGGTGAGATAATCCCGGAAACGGATTTCATCATTGTCGCCGAAGGCATGGAAATGAATGTGGAACACCTTTTCTGCATAACCTTCCGATGTATATCCCTTGTTGAAGCTCATATGTGCTTCGGATGACGACATACAGATATATCCACTCGCTTCCATTGCCCCCTTTACCCGTTGCCAATCGGCATCTGGTGCGATTTCAACAAGAATATCAATTATCGGTTTTGCTTGAATATGAGGAATTGCGGTGCTGCCTATGTGGCTGATTGCGGTGCTGCATTCCGACAATATGCCCGACAATTCTTGCATTTCCTCGTTCGCCCACTCCTTCCATTGCGGCTGATGCGGAATCAGAACAATAGGAAACAAACGCCACAGTTCTTCCAATGTCATATCCTGGATTGCCTTTTTCATAATTCAAATTATTCGGAATCGGTCATTGCCCTCTCGTGACAGGTTAGTCATTCATGCTTTGGCGGTTGGACATTATGGCATCGAAGTTCTTTCTACCCCAGGCGATAAGAGCCTCTATATGGGGCAACAGCGTCTTGCCGAGGTCTGTCACCGAATATTCCGTTCGGGGTGGCACATCCGGGAACAACTCACGACGGATTATTCCGTCAGTTGTCAACTGGCGAAGCACCTGCGACAGCACTTTCTCCGATACCGAGGGGATGGTGCGGTAGAGTTCGTTGAAACGCACCGGTCCATTCTCTGAAATCTTAACGAGAACAACCATAGCCCACTTGTTGCCGAGCCACTCAAGCATCGGGGCTGCCTTACAGTATTCATAGTCCAATTTTTTTGCCATATCCGATTATTGAAAAGAGGCTGATAACGAGCGAAACCAACTTTCCAGTAAGGGTCAAACCATCGGGTAAGTTGTTGCTTCCGCTCTGACAATCATCTAATTTTGCCTCACGAAATTAACAAAAAACAGGCTCAAACCGAAATGTGGGTGCATATATTATATGCCGTCTCTGCCATGCGAGTATCGCTTACCGTTAAAAAATGGATGATTCTAGCACAGGAAACTCGATTTGACCACAAAGAGATTAAACTATGACATATCCAAAGTTACATTTCACAGGGCAGGTGTGGCGACCGCCTTACGAGGCTAATTCGCAGCTTCTGCAACTGACTTCCGGCTGCACTTGGCACAGATGCAAGTTTTGCAGTCTCTATCATGGCACCACGTTCCGAATGTCGCCACTTTCTGAAATTGAGGCAGATTTAAAAGTAATCCAACAATGGCAGCCACGGGCCCGAAGGGTTTATCTCACAGGAGCGAATCCATTCGCATTGAGCTACAATAAGCTGATGGATGTTGGCATACTTTTGAGAAAATATCTTCCGCACATGGTATCCTTCGGTATGTTCGCCCGTGTCACCGACATAGCCCCAAAATCTGTGGAAGAGCTTAAGAATCTCCACCACATGAAACTCGACAGTATAAACATCGGTATCGAAACTGCGCACGACCAAACGTTGCAAAGAATGGACAAAGGATACAATGCTTCCGACATTCTTGAACAACTGTCAAAACTTGATGATGCCGGAATACGCTATAATGTATTTTATCTCAACGGCCTTGGCGGGAAAGGCAACGGCGAGGCAAGCGCGATAGCCACTGCCGATGTATTGAACAAGTTGCACCCCTGCATAATCAACATCGTGTCGCTGACCATATTCCCGGAATCGCAGCTATATCAGGAAGTTTTAGACGGCACATATATCGAAGAGCCGGAGATTGAGCGTCTGATGGAGATGCGGACTCTCATCGACAGATTGGATATCAATGTCAACCTGCTCGGTCACCATATTTCCAATACCGTACCAGTCACAGGGGCATTGCCGGATGACAGAACCGCAATTCTTCGTGAACTCGACAATGCGATAGCCCGATTCCCTGAAACTGAACTGAAATCCTATCGAAACAAAATATGGCACCTATAGATTCCCTTGCCATCGACCATGTGAGAGAAGCCAAAGACGGCACGTTCCCACAAGTCTTTAAGACTGAACGGCACATCGTTACGTGTTTCTTTGGCCTCGTCCAGATGGTACACATCCAATAGGTTGTTGAGCAAGTGTACCACAAGCCTACAGACAATCCTGATGTTGTCCAGGTGATTGTTCCTGCATTTCTTTTCACGGGTGTCCATGGCCAGTCCGGCACTCTCGCTGATGATGTTCAGCGGGGATCGGATGTCATGGGAAATGGCAAGGTTGAATGGAGCAAGGCCGTTTTCGACTGCGAGGAGACGATTGACGATGATGTGTGAGCTACTCCGGCACGTATATGATCTCGCCGTTTTCGAGTTCATAGGCGGCACCGACCTTTTTGCCTTTTTTCCCGTTTTTGGAGTCCTGGTCTTCGGAAGGGGTATAGCGGTTGATATTTGCGCCCTCCTTGGTAATAATCTCCATGTTCTCCTTGCCGGGGTTCTTTACCATCGTGAAGTCCTCCTTGCTGAACATCTCCGTCATGTTGTAACGGCTTACGAGGGCCACCATGAGCGCCACGGCGAAAACCATCGCCACGTCGAAGAGGTTGCTCACGACGCTCATCGGGTCGCTGTCCTCCTCCCTTTTCAATAGTCTGCGTCTCATGCCTCGGTCCGTTTTTCATTCAACAGTTCTGCGACGAATTCAAGGTCGGTCATGTCTTTCAGGTACCAGCGCTGTTTGACCTGCCCCGTGATGAATCCTATGGCTGCGGCGAAGAGGCCAACCACCGTGGTGGCGAAGGCCACCTGCATGTTGTAGGCCATCGAGGCGATGTCGCCCGTCGAGAGGCCGACCAGAGCGGGGCCCATCGGGATCAGGGTTCCCATCAGTCCGAGCATAGGCCCCATCTTGCCGAGGGTCTTCGAGGTTGCGAGGTCCTTGTCCGCTCCGATTTCGAAATCTGCGAGCAGGCGCTGCCGCATCGCCGCGCCGTCGGCTTCAAGCAGCCGCTTCATATAGGTTACCACGAGCGAGGGGTCCTTCTTGGGCAGCCGCTCCGAGAGTGTCGCGACATTGTCCCTGTTCAGTCCGTCCAGCTCCTTGCCCAAAAGGGCGGCTGTGCGCCGAATGGCCATATATTGTCCGAAGAAACCGCCTATCAGCAGCAGGGCCCGTCCGAAAAAGAAGATAAGCAATACGATCACAGGCACGAGCAGGCCTGTCGAGATCCAGTAGAGGATGTCTGAGATGTAGTTCATAATTCTATCTGTTTTTGATTATCCATTTCATTTACATGCAGGTTTCCCCGCCTCGGCATGACCCGAACAGGTTCGGCTCTGCGCCCGGCTTGTCGAAAACTGTCGTTTTAATCTGATTCCATGCAGTATGACGCCCCCGATAAGGCCGAGCACGGCAAGCCAGCACACGCCCGCCAGAGCTGCCGGGTCCACTTCGCTGATTCCGGCGACGGCTGTACGGCCGTTCACCGTGGCGACGACTCCCAGTATGGCGATGAGCGCGTTGGACAGGAAAAGCACTTCGAGGCGTATCTCTTTCTCGGGTAACAGCCGTTTAACGCCGTATGTCGCCAGCGGTATGGCGACAAGCACCGCCGCTGCCGCCGACCACGCCACGAGCCGGAACGATGTGCCAGGCAGGGCGAATATGACCGACACCAGCAGGCTGAACAGTACGGGGAAAACGAGCACGCCGGGAAACCATCTCAGGATGCGGTATGTCCATAGCGTCAGCGGTTTCACCTTGCCCGATGTCCGTATATGTGCAGACAGGACGCAGAACGCCATCTGTACAGCGACTTCCAGCGTTAGGATCACTGCCACATCGAGCATCAGCGCGGAGTCCGAAAGCCAGCCGGCGATCTGCGACTTCGACTGTTCGACCGCATAGGGCCACATCAACCCCATAAAGAGCGCGCAAACGACCGCCGAGCATGCCACTGCGTATTTTTTTCGGTAGGTCTGCTTCAGGATGTAATTGAAGCAGACCAGCATCATCATGACCAATACTACGGTTTCCATTATTCCTCCATCTTTTTGCGGCGCCGGCGCACCGTCCAAACCAGTGCGGTTATCGCCACAAGTACCAGAACGGCTACCGCCGTGTTGCTGACTATCGTCCTTGTCTTGTCGGACGCGTTCATCTCCTCTCGTTTGAGCACCATGCTCCTGTCTTCCGAGAGCGAGGCCTCGCGGATGTCGCGGATGTTCCGTTCATACCGGTCGGCCGCCTCGGGCGCGGTCTTCGATGCGATGAATTCGCGCAGCTTCGCATTGTTGCATACGAATCCCGAGCAGGAGGGTTTGTACTTCTCCACCAAATCGGTGTGGAGTTCGGCGATGGCCTTCAGCTGCTCCGCCGACGCGTCCCACATTCCTTTGCGTGCCGTCTCCATCATGACGGCCGTCATCTCTTCCATGGCAGCGGGGTTCTGCCGTTCGAAATAATCCTGCACACCCAATCCGAACTTATCCTGCACATATACATCGTATATCTCGTCCCACAGTTCGTTGTCTATGGCATCTGGTTTCATCACGTTCCAGCCGTAGGTGTTCTGCACGATTTCGGCGAAACCGGCAGCGGCACCCGACCCGCCCTTCATCTTCTCGCGGATGTATGCCGGGTTGAAGATAGTGGTGCGGCTCTCCACACCGATGGCCTCTTTCAGTTCCTGCATGCGCATGTTGTTGCGGTTGCGGTAGTCGCTCATATATGCGTCGGGTTCCTTGCCCGTGACATTTCGCACGGCGAGGTTCATTCCTCCCATGAACTCGTAAACGTGGTCGAGGCTCAGCGCTCCCCATGTATTGCTCTGGCGGGGCTGTACGACGGCGTCCGTGTTGCCGAGCGCCGCTTCCAGCGCGAACTGCCGGACCTGTTCCCAAACTTTTTCGCTGCCGTAGTACGCTCCCATATTTTGCATATAGATGTCGGCGATCTCGGCGCTGTTTTCCCAGCGGTCGCCGCTCTGCACCATTCCGGTAATGCCCGTGCCGTAGTTGCCGTTCACACCGCCGAACACGCGGTAGGTCGATACCTCGCGGGCCTCTTTGGGCGAGAGTCCCTTTTCGATAAGGGAGCGTTCGGCATCGACGACGCTCTGCGCCACGAAGTTTTCATACTTGTCATCCTTTGCGGCGGCAGCCATCTCCACGGCGCGCGAGATGAGGAACAGACGCGATGCGGCGATGTCGCGCAACTGTCCGCTAGTCTGCACCACCACGTCGATGCGCGGTCGTCCGAGTTGTTCGGAAGGAATCAGACGGATGTCGGTTACCCTGCCGAATGCGTCGCGCACGGGCTCGACGCCCAGCATATAGAGAACCTGCGCGACGGTGGCGCCTTCGGTTTCGACGAACTCGCCGCTCCAGAGCGTGTAGCTTATCTTGCGGGGAATAGAGTCGTTGTGCCGTTCCCGATACATCCTGACGGTGTTTTCCGCCAGCTCCTTGCCCCGTTCCCATGCGAC
>WSMN01000076.1 GCA_013316535.1 Muribaculaceae bacterium
TTGGCGTCTCCACTTTGGTGTACTTCCCCTTCTGTATCTTCAACATACTTTCCCCTGCATGAGCCTCCTCATTGCCTGGACCGGCTACCGCATCCATACCCTCTCTCATCGCCGCGTTCCCACCGCCGCCTGATTCCGCCCATCGTTTTCACTTGCGACATATAATGCCAGGATGCACCTTACAATTACAGCCTTCTTGATGCCCAAATAGCAAGGGAATGTTGTAACTTTGCATCGAAGATGGGGAACGGTTGATTCGGTGATAAAATTTTTACCAATTTATGATAAAACTGTCGGTGCCGCATTTGGCTGGCAATGAGAAAAAATATGTGGGGGAGGCTGTGGATTCAACATGGATCGTGCCGTTGGGGCCGTTCGTGGATGAATTCGAGAAGCGGCTGGAGGGGTATCTTGGAACAGGGCATGTTGTGGCCTTGTCGGCAGGGACGGCGGCGATTCACCTCGGGCTGGTAATGGCCGGTGTAAAGGCCGGAGATGAGGTCATTTGCCAGTCGCTGACGTTCTCGGCAAGTTGTAACCCGATTGTGTATCTTGGTGCCAGGCCTGTGCTGGTCGACAGCGAAGAGACAACATGGAACATGTCGCCACAAGCGTTGGAAGAGGCTATTATTGACCGTCACCGGCTCACAGGGCATTACCCTGCGGCCATCGTGGTGGTGCACCTCTACGGGATGCCGGCTATGATGGACGAGATTATGGCTGTGGCAAACAGATACTCCATCCCGGTGGTGGAAGATGCTGCCGAAGCGTTGGGTTCGGAATACATGGGGCAGCGTTGTGGCGCTATCGGCCTTTACGGAGCCTTGAGTTTCAACGGCAATAAGATTATAACCACTTCGGGAGGCGGGGCATTGGTTTGTCCTGATGCGGAAGCCGACAAGCGCGTGAAATTCCTTTCCACACAGGCTCGCGAAGACCGGCCTTATTACTATCATACCACTATAGGATATAATTATCGCCTTAGCAATGTGTCGGCAGCCATAGGGTGCGCACAGATAGAGGAATTGCAACAAAGGGTGGAGCGCCGACGTGCAATTCATCAATTATATGCCGACGGGTTGGAGAATATACTAGGAGTAAAAGTCCATTGCAATCCTACTTCTGATTTTGATTCCAATTATTGGCTTTCCACAATTTTATTTGACCCGGAGATAATTCGGCGAACCCCCGATGAAACAAGGATGTTCCTATTGGAAAGGGGGATTGAGACACGTCTGATTTGGCGTCCGATGCACATGCAGCCGGTGTTTGCCGATTCACCCTATTACGGGCGAGATTGTGCACAACGCATTTTTGAAAACGGGTTATGCCTACCGAGCGGGTCTTCGCTTACCGACGGCGAGATCGTAAAAGTCATATCTGCCATCAAGGATGCGTTATCCTGAACAATTGGTGTCGTCAGTCCCTTTTGTTGACAATATGCGTTTATGATAGTTTTTGATCTTGACGACACATTGTTTCCCGAGATAGATTATGTCCATTCTGGGTATCGCGCCATCGGACGCGAACTGGAACGGCACGGCATCATGAGTGAGAATGAGGCTGTCGGATTTCTCATGGCCTCGGATAATACGGCACGGGGGTTCGACGATTTGTCCGCCAGGATATGGTTGTCTCACCCAGGCTCTCGTTTTGATGTCAAATGGATGGTCGATACATACCGCTATCATACGCCTGACATATGCCTTGGCAAAGTGACTGAAAGCACTCTTGCCGGATTGCGTGACAAGGGTATCACTTTGGGGATTATAACTGACGGTCGGTCGGCTACACAGCGGGCGAAAATAAAGGCTCTCGGGCTTGACCGTTTTATCCATGCCGACAATATTGTGGTTTCATCTGAAATAGGAGCTGACAAGACGTCAGAGCTCCCGTTTATCACTATTGCAGAGCGCAATCCTAATGAAAGGATGTTTATGTATGTCGGAGACAATCCTGCCAAGGATTTCCGTTGGCCGAATTCAATGGGATGGGACACCGTAATGTTGCTTGACAAAGGACGGAACATTCATTCGCAGCGCATTAACGTCCCGCCTGATTACCGCGCGCACCACACAATAAGCTCCATAACAGAAATTGCTTTATTGCAATGATTGCTTGTTGGCAGCAAGGTTGAAGCATTAGAAAACAATCGAAGTAGAGACACCCCGTACGGGTGTCTTGTGTTTTTGAAATGCCCTCCTGCATAGCGGCACTCGGGCAAAATTAAAGGCGGTGTGTCAAAATTTCGACACACCGCCTGACATATCCCGGGAATGACCGGGGAATAATGCCCCATATACGGTTATTTGATAAGGTATTGGGAGGAGATGGATTCATTGTTGTGGACGCGGCGGATTGTGTCGGCAAACAATTTGGCTACCGACAGAATGGTGGCCTTCTTGCACTCCTTGTTGAAAGGTATGGAGTTGGTGAAAATCATTTCAGTCAAACCGCAGTTGTCTACACGCTCCGAAGCCGGGTCGCTCATAATTGCATGGGAAGCAAGGGCGCGGACGGATTTGGCTCCCTCTGCAAGCATGAGGTCGGCAGCCTTGGTGATAGTTCCTGCAGTGTCGACCATATCGTCAACAAGTACCACGTTCTTGTCCTTGACATCACCGATAACAGTCATGTTGGCCACCACATTGGCTTTGGCACGCTGCTTGTGGCACAAAACCAAAGGTACGTTGAGATACTTGGCATAGTTGTTTGCGCGTTTCGCCCCACCGACATCCGGGGTAGCTATCACCAGATTCTCAAGGTTGAGCGACTGGATGTAGGGGAGGAACACCGATGATGCATAAAGGTGGTCAACCGGTACGTTGAAGAATCCTTGAATCTGGTCGGCATGTAAGTCCATTGTAATCACGCGGTCGGCACCGGCAGTGACAAGAAGGTCGGAAACAAGTTTGGCGGCGATAGAGACACGGGGCTTGTCTTTGCGGTCCTGGCGTGCCCAGCCGAAATAGGGAATAACAGCGATGACCGATTTGGCGGAAGCGCGCTTCGCCGCATCGATCATAAGCAATAATTCCATAAGATTATCGGTGTTGGGGAACGTTGACTGCACGAGATAGACCTCGCAACCGCGTATAGATTCCTCAAACGACACTTCAAACTCTCCGTCGGCAAAATGCTGGATGTTCATCTTGCCAAGCTCGATGCCAAGATCCTTGCAGATTTCCTCCGCCATGTAGCGGGATTTTGTCCCGGCAAAGACCTTGATTGGGGGTAACATGGAATTCATAAAATGTGGGAATGAAATGGTAGTGCAAAATTACAGAATTTTTCACTATCCGCATTCTGTTTCAACCTAAATTTCGCCAAGATTTTTCATTTCATTTTCCACACTACAGCTCCCCATGGACCAATTTCAGTATGGAACGGCATGTCGGGAGAAAGGTTCTTGCTATGACGGCGACCACTGATCAGCTCCGTGGCCATGCGTTTGCCCTCCTTTATCCCATACATATCGAACGCCAGTTGCGGGACATTGATTTTAAGTTCACTTGCTTTGTCGGAAAAGTTTACGGCTATTAGCAATGTGGTGTCACCGTGATGCCTGATGAACGCATAGTTGCGGTGGGGCGAGAAATGGGGATTATCAAAGTTGACGTACATCACATCAAAGAACTCTCCCCCGCTGATTGCTTTTTCCGAATTGAGCAGATTGAGCACACGCGCATAGACTGCGCGTAAATCCTTCTCTACAGGAGACAATTGGCCGCCATCGGCGTTTCCGCCGTTAAGCCACCGGCGCACGGTCGGAACAGACCAATAATCAAAAATTGTGGTGCGTCCGTCATTGCCGCTGAAGCCTTCGGCATCCCCGGCTTTTTCACCAAGCTCCTGCCCGAAATAAATCATGAAGGGGGCCGTGGAAATCATGGAACTCACCACAAGTGACGGGAGGAACTTCGAGGCATCACCCGCATATTGCAGCGATGCGAAACGCTGCTCGTCGTGGTTCTCAAGAAAGTTCAACATCCGGCCGCCGATGCCGTCGATGCGTTGCCAGCAATCAGTTATCCTTGCGGCGGAATGATTGTGACACTGCACATCCCGCAACGTATCATAAAGGTTTACCTTGTCATACAGATAGTCGAATCCTCCTCGGAACAGAAAATCGCGATAAAGGTTGACATCGTATATCTCCGCGATAAACTGCACATTGGGATAAGTGACTTTCACCTGGGGGATAGCCCATTCCCAAAAATCGAGCGGAACCATAAACACCATGTCGCATCTGAACGCATCAATCCCTTTGGCCGCCCAGTAGCGCAGGATATGGAGCATCTTGAACCATGTGGGTGGGACAGGGGAGAAGTGGCACGACCCGTCGCCATAATCTACACCATAATTGATTTTAACCGTCTCATACCAATCATTTCGCGAAGGGAATGCTGTGAAGCAATCGTTGCCTGAAGCCTTGGCCGGAAACTCCGTGTAATCGCCAATGGGAAACTGCGGCTGAAACTGCTGACGGGGTATATAATAGAAACTATTGGCCGAAGAGAAGAATTTGGTTACATCGTCATTTTTGCCGAAATCTTCGATTCCTGCCGGAGCTGCATCGGAATGGTAACGCCGTGCCACATGATTGGGCACGAAGTCCATCACCACCTTCATGCCGGCGCAATGGGTGCGTTCAACCAAGGCTTCAAATTCTTTCATGCGGTCAGGCACGGAAACCGCCACATCAGGATCTATGTCGTAATAGTCCTTGATTGCATAGGGGGAACCCGCTTTTCCTTTCACCACCACAGGGTCATCGGGTGTTATGCCGAAATCTGAATAGTCAGTGGCATGGGCATGCTCGATTACCCCTGTGTACCACACATGGGTCGCGCCAAGTTCCCGAATCCCGGCAAGCACCTTGTCGGTTATATCATTCAGTTTTCCGCATCCGTTCTGCGTGATATCGCCATCGGGAATGCACTGGCTGTTCATGTTGGCAAACAAACGTGGCAACATCTGATATATAACGGGTTTTGCGAAATTTTTCAATTTGGCGCATTTTCGCGTGGCGCCCTGATGTGATGTCATAATCGGTTTATTACGAGTTCAAATTATATGGCCGGACTCCCAATCCCTGATAGCCCGATGGGCAGCCGCATATCCGCTGCGGTATGCCTTGTTGATGTCCTTGAGATTGAACACCTGGTAGCCCGATAATTCGGGTGTTACTATAACGTGGTCGCACATATTCATGTCGTCGAGCTGGTTGGCCTTGGCCATGAGATTATATGTGCGCATGGCTATTTCAAAAAGCGATTTTTTATAACGGAACACATTCAGTGGCGACACGTTGATGCCTATGAGTTTCTCACATTTATCGCGTATAATCCAGGCCGGAAGGTTTCGCAAAACACCGCCGTCAACATAATGGGTTCCATTTATTTTCACCGGCTGGAACACGATGGGAATACTGCATGATGCCATTACACGTTCGCCTATGGGGCCGTCATGGAATTCAGCTGGAATCCCGTTGTCAATGTCGGTGACGCCTATATAAGTGGGTATATGCAAATCTTCCAACCGTTCCACTCCGGTGGCCTTTTCAATGAATTTCTTGAACTTCCCAAGAGAGAACAGTCCTCCGCCATTGCTGATGGAAAGTTTGCAGAAATCGGTAAATCTGGTTTGGGTGAACATCGCCAGCATCTCGTCAAATGGGATTCCTGCGGCATAAAGGACGCCCGCTATAGAGCCTGCAGACACTCCGGCTAAAATGTCGGGCTTCAGACCTGCTTCCTCCAATGCCTTGAGAGCCCCCACATGGGCGAATCCACGTGCTCCTCCTCCGCTTAAAGCAACCCCAAGTTTATAGGGCCGTTGAGGATTGGGAACGGCAGGCGTTTCGGGCATATGTTCAACTATCGGCATGTCCATCATTCAACTCGGTTGTTAGTTTGCGGAGTAGCGCGGTCTTGGCATCCGTCTCAATATATTCTGTTTCAGGGTCGGATTCGGCTGTTATACCTCCTCCTCCGAAAATGCAGAATTTCCCGTCACGGAATTGCATACAACGCAGATTGACGAATGCCACATAGCGCGATGGCGTTGAAAATCCGATGAAACCTCCGTAACATCCACGCTCATGCAACTCGTTATGCAATATATCGCAGATGGCTTCATTTTTCGGGAAACCACATAAGGCAGGGGTCGGGTTAATCGCATCGATGATTTTTTCAAGGTCATCAGGTGATGCTTGTCCCGAGATGTTTGCGCACAGATGCTCGATTTCACCATATGCCACGGTTTCCAATGCAGCAACTTCCGTCGTCACGCCAAGGGCTTTCAGCCTATCGGTTATATATTCAATAACGAAACGGTTCTCCCGGATGTTCTTGCCGTCCCATTCCATAAACTTTTTTTTCGGCCGTGTGCCTGCAAATGCCATCGTGTGGAAGGTGCCGCTGTTTTTGTCAAAATCCAACAATAATTCAGGTGTAGCACCGAGCCACACACCGGTTGCTGGGGTATGGTAGATAAAACGCAGCGTATCGGGATGAGATTCGAATAACCTCGATGCGACTACCGGCAATTTGTTCTGGCCGATTTCACCGCAAACCACACGGGAATATACCGTTTTGCCATTCCGGCCTTTACAGCTGTCAATCACGTGTGACACCCCCCGTATATACTCCTCGTGGGAAGTGCTCACTGAAGGGGTTCCTATGGCAGGATGTTGCTGGGAATACCGCTTACTGTTGCCTATGACTATACGTTGAGCATATGGGGTAAGCCATGGAGACACTTCCATGGTCAGTTCTCTATCGGAGGTTTCGTTGAACCATCGTGGCGTTTCTTCTCCTGGAAACATTGCCATTCCGAACTCCTCTCCCGATTCTAACGCGAGGCCAAGTGTATGCGCCAATCCTGATTGAGCCATAACTGTCGCTGTAATATAGCATCAAACCGGTTCCCCTATAAGCTCAAAGGGGAGGGCTTCAATGATTCTTACAGGATAAAATTCACCAATTGCCAGTCCACGGGTCTTTCTGACGAGTACTTCCGGGTCAACTTCGGGGGAATCCCATTGTGTTCTTCCCACATAAAACTCCGCTTCTTCCCGGTCGATGATAACATCGAACACTCTCCCCGTTTTTTGTTGTTGCAACTCAAGCGAGATTTCTTCCTGAAGCCTCATGAGGCGGTCGAGCCTCTGTTGCTTTATCTCCTGTGGAATTGAATCGGCCAGATGCTTTGCAGCATAAGTGTCCTCTTCCTCGCAATAGGCAAAGGCACCCATACGCTCAAAGCGCTGTTCTCGCACAAAATCCATCAGTTCATTGAAATCATCTTCCGTTTCCCCGGGGAAGCCTACCATTAGCGTAGTGCGGATGTGGATACCCGGTACACGACGACGCATCTCGGCAAGCAATTCACGGGTCTCTTTGCCGGTTATGTGACGTCGCATATTGCTTAGCACACTATCGGAAATATGTTGCAGGGCTATGTCAAGATAAGAGCATACATTGTCGTGGCTCGCCATGACATCCAGTATTTCATAAGGGAACTGCGCCGGATATGCGTAGTGCAGCCTCAACCATTTCACACCTGGCACACTTGCCAGTCGGTCGATAAGCTGCGGCAAACGCAACTCTCCGTATATATCCAGGCCGTAGCCCGAAAGGTCCTGTGCTATGATGTTGAATTCCTTGACACCTTCCGACACAAGTTTATGAACCTCCTCCTCAATGTCCTCAATTGTCCTTGATTTGTAGCGTCCTGTAATCAGCGGTATGGCACAGAATGCGCAGAAACGGTTACATCCCTCGGATATCTTCAGATAGGCATGGTGTGACGGGGTGGTGATTATGCGGTCATAGGCAACTGCAACGGAATGCCTTTTGGCCAGGTCTTCAGCCAGTTCGATCCAATCGAACTTACCATAAAACTTGTCCACTTCAGGTATCTCTGTCTGTAAGGCACCCCGGTAACGTTCTGATAGGCACCCCATTACGTACAATTCCTTTATGAGACCAGCTTTTTTCGCTTCCGCCTGCTCAAGTATGGCATTGACCGACTCCTCCTTGGCATCGCCTATGAATCCACAGGTATTTATGACAACAATGTCGCTTGGTTGCTCCGATTCATGGCTTACCTTAAAACCTATATCGGCAAGCATCTTCAGGACACGTTCCGAATCAACCAGATTCTTGGAACATCCGAGTGTGATTATATTTACGCTACGCACTGCAATATGTGCTTATGGATTATTCACCAAACAAAGATTCAACAAATTCTTTTTTATGGAACACCTGAAGGTCGTTGATGCCCTCGCCAAGACCGATGTATTTTACCGGAATCTTGAATTGGTCAGAGATACCGATTACAACGCCTCCCTTGGCCGTTCCGTCGAGTTTCGTGATGGCAAGTTCATTAACATTCGTGGCTGCCACGAACTGCCTTGCTTGCTCGAATGCGTTTTGCCCGGTGGAACCGTCAAGCACCAGGAGCACTTCGTGCGGTGCATCGGGCACCACCTTCTGCATCACATTACGTATCTTTGAAAGTTCATCCATCAGGCCTTTTTTGTTGTGCAGACGGCCGGCAGTGTCTATTATCAGGCACATGAATGGATTAAATGTTTACCGAATGGAGCCAAGCCGTTT
>WSMN01000077.1 GCA_013316535.1 Muribaculaceae bacterium
ATCTGCGTCATCTGCGAGAGAAATTTCACACCACCATATATATCGGCAGAGAACGCAGCCCTACAAGTAATATCTCTCGCAGAATCCGCAGATTTCGCAGATTTTAATAACTATGCGTTGCTCCTTTATATCGAACTTACGTTCATGTATTATTACATTCCTTTATCCGCACGCAAAAATCTGCGTCATCTGCGTCATCTGCGAGAGATTCTACATGCTACTCGTTTAAAGGAGATTAAGCGGTCACACCGGGCTAAAATCAATGCGTTGTGTCAAAATCCAAGATTTTGACACAACGCATTGGCAGTTGGCAAAGCAGGCACATCAGGTTGGTGCCTTGCTTGGCAACGGTTTTGGATTAAAGGCGGGGTAGCCAGCATGTTTCGTTGGCTCCACCCGCCTGTTCATTCTTCGACAGGTTTCTGTGCTGTCCTGTTCTTGGTCTTTGTCTTCGTTTTTACTGACGATGACTTATCGAGGTCTTTTTCTTCTTTCAGGTCGATTTCCGTGCGGTTTTTGTCAAGCACACGATATTGCAGGTAGGCGAGTGATTCGTCCGGCATCACCTTGAATTTGCCTCCCAGCTCCATGCGCCAACGGCGGTAGAGCGAGATTATCCCTTTCTTCAGGTAGGCGTCCACAAAAGGGTGCACATAGATTATGAAATCCCGCACCTTGAGTTCCTTTATCAGGTAGTCCACCTTCTCTTTCAGTGTGTCGGTGAACAGCAGCGACGGCTGCACCTCCCCTTTGCCGAAACATGACGGGCAAGCCTCCGTGGTCACGATGTCGAGAGCCGGGCGCACCCTTTGACGGGTGATTTGCATAAGCCCGAATTTGCTAAGGGGCAATATGTTGTGGCGTGCGCGGTCATTGGCCATAATCTGGCGCATATGCTCGTAGAGAGCCTGCCGGTGTTCGGCCTTGTTCATGTCGATGAAATCGACTACGATGATTCCCCCCATGTCGCGCAATCGTAGTTGCCGCGCAATCTCGTCGGCAGCACGGATGTTGACATCCAGTGCGTTGCTCTCCTGGTCGGTGCCGGCCTTGGCTCGGTTGCCGGAGTTGACGTCGATCACGTGCAGTGCCTCGGTGTGCTCGATGATGATATAGGCTCCAGATTTGAACGACACAGTTTTGCCGAACGACGACTTTATCTGGCGTGTGATGCTGAAATGGTCGAAAATCGGTTCGTCCTTGGTGTATAATTTTACTATGTCGCTCTTTTCGGGGGCGATAAGGCTCACATATTTCTTTATTTGAGCCATGATGTCCGGGTCGTTGACGTGGATATTCTCGAAATTGGGTGAGAATATATCGCGCAACACACCCACTATGCGGCTTTCCTCCTCAAAAATGAGCGACGGCACAGGCGCGGTGCGTGCTTTGGCAACAGTGTCTTCCCAGCTTTTGAGCAGCGTCTGCAACTCATGGTTGAGTTCTGCCACCGATTTGCCTTCGGCCGACGTGCGGATGATTACCCCGAAGTTCTTGGGCTTGATGCTTTCCATCAGGTGCCGCAAACGGAGCTTCTCGCCGGTGGTCTTGATTTTCTGCGATATGGAAATCTTGTCGCTGAAAGGCATGAGCACCATGTAGCGTCCCGTGAACGCAATCTCGGTGGTGAGACGGGGGCCTTTGGACGAAATCGGCTCCTTGACAATCTGCACCATCAGCTCTTGTCCTGATGTGAGCTGGTCGGTGATGGTGCCGTGCTTGTCGATGTCGGGAAGGAGTTTCATCCGCGATATTTCGGGCATCTTCGAGCCTTTTGCCTCGAGTGCCTGCTTCAGAAACTCCGAATAAGAAGAATAATGGGGACCAAGATCCAGGTAATGAAGAAACGCGTCTTTCTCATAGCCCACGTTGACGAATGCGGCGTTAAGGCCGGGCATAAGCTTTTTGACCTTAGCGACGTATATGTCTCCGACAGCGTAGGCAAGGTTACGGCTCTCTTTCTGAAGAGAAACGAGCCGGCCATCCTCAAGCAGGGCTATTGACACCTCCTTGGGCTGCACATCGACGATGAGTTCGCTTTTCATTAATTGGATTGATATGTTTTATGATATTGTGTGACGGAGGGAGGGGATGGGGTTGGCGGCGTCTTGCCCTGCTTCTTGATCAGGTATGCACATAATTGTGCAATCGGGCGTAACATGCCATGGTCCATGGAAGCCGGATGCAGCGCAAACGATGCTTGTGGAAACTTTTATGGCAATGGTGGGGAGGGTGTTTCAGAACCACGATTGTAGGGATGCACCCCGGTGCATCCGAAACAGATTCGCCTAATTTTCACTAATAAGTGACTTGAAGAAATTGGTTAATGGTTATTTGCGAAGTCGAAAGACGAGCAAAGAACCATTGAGTCCGAAAGTCACCGAATCATTAAATAATTTCTTTAAGTCGCTTATATGCGGATGCACCCTGGTGCATCCCTGCAAAATTATAGCCAAATATTAAGTCCTGCAACACTCTCCGCATAGGCCTTTACGGCATCCGGCAATCTCTAAACAGAAACAAACTTTAATGCGGCCAATCGTTTGGGAGGACAGGCCACACGAAAGTTTGTTTCGTTCTTTTGGCAGGCAGGCTCTCGGCGATGCCTCGCTTCCGACTTGCCGTCATGGGCAGAGGGGCTTTGACAGCCCCTTGCATGAGGTGTCAGATCTTATTTCTTCTTGTGGCGATTCTTACGCAGACGTTTCTTACGCTTGTGGGTCGCCATCTTGTGGCCTTTTCTTTTCTTTCCGCTTGGCATATTATGAAATATTTAAGAGGTTGAATTTTGTTTCGGTGCCGGTCGGCATTATTTCACATCTTCCATGAACACCTTGGCGGGCTTGAAGGCCGGGATTTTGTGTTCGGGGATGATGATGGTCGTGTTCTTGGAGATGTTGCGTGCAGTCTTCTGTGAACGTGTCTTGATGATGAAGCTGCCAAAGCCGCGGAGGAACACGGGTTCCCCATGCGAAAGGGAGTCTTTCACAACTTCCATGAATTTCTCGATGGTTTCCAGAACTGCAGCACGCTCGATGCCTGTGGTCTTTGAAATCTCGTTGACGATTTCTGCTTTAGTCATAGTTGTTAAGTATGCTTTAAGTTATATTTTTGATTGATTTATCGTTTTTGCGGTAATGTAAAATCTGCGTAAAAAAGTCGGGAAATCGCTTGAATCCAATGATAATCAAAGGCATAACAAGCCATTCGCCCGATAAGGCAAATTTTGCAAGTGCAAATATCGCACTTTTTTTTCATTCACGTGCTATTTCATGCGATTTTTCGCTAATTTTATTGAAATAAAGCCGTTATGTGCCAGGAGCAAATGCCCTCTCCTGCAAATCTATTGTGAAATCCAACGAAAGATGCTACCTTTGTAGACGATTGCCCGTTGTATTCTGGGCGGTTTATATAATGATGAAAATCAGCGATATAAGAAGAGTGAAAGTGTCGGTGCTGGCTCTGGTGGCCGGTATTTCGATAAGCTTGGCTGCTGTGAACGAGCTTCCGGTGACAACGGCGCGCGGAGTGAAATGCTATTATTATGATGTGCAGCCCAAGGAATCCATCTATCAGCTAACTAGTAAGCTCGGGGTGAGCCGGGAGCAGATTGTCCGGCTTAATCCGTCGGCTGCCGACGGATTGAAACCTCGGATGCGCCTTTATTTTCCTGTAAGTGAATTCGAGTCGGCGGCAGGTAATCGCCACGCGGTCTATGCGGCGGCTGCCGGTGTGACTAAGCATGTGGTGAAAAAAGGTGAGACGATCTACGGTATCGCGCGGCAATATGGAATGTCGCCCGACTATCTCGCCGAACTGAATCCAAATGTTGCCGATGGGCTGAAGACTGGCGATGAACTCCGAATCGTGGCTGATGCCGAATTGCCGGGTAATCCGCAGGCCGGTTCGGCACGGGCGGATAAATTGCAGCCGGATGCCGACGGATATGTGCGTTACACCATAAAGAATGGCGACACATTATATGCCATAGCAAATGGCCATGGTGTCACGCTCGAATCGGTACTGGAGGCTAACCCTAATGTGAATCCTGTAGGTTATAAGGCTGGGGAGGTGCTGCTGATCCCAGTCGCCGCACCGGGGCAATCTTCGCCCGCAGCCCCGGTTACCGTTGTGTCGTCGGCTGCATCTGTCACGGCGGGAACAACGGGGAGCGACGTTCTCCTTACGCCTTCCGACCCTGATGCTGACGAGGCGGATGCTTCTGTCTCTGTTCCCGATGCTGAACGCCCGCAGATGAATGTGGCGGTCATGCTCCCGTTCATGCTCAACGAGACGGAGCAGAGCCGCACCACGCAGCTTTACACCGAATTCTTCAAAGGGATGCTGATGGCCGCCGATACGTTGCGCAACACGGAGGGTGCGCAGGTTAATTTCCGATTCTACGACACGGCCTCCAGCCTCGACACAGTGCAATCCATTCTGCGCCGTCCCGAAATAGCATCCCTCGACCTGGTGGTCGCCCCCGACAGCCACGAGCAGCTAACGGCCATTGTGGATGCGGTTGATCCCGAAACGCTGGTGTTCAACATCTTTGCCGTTAAGGATGAAGGCTACAGGTGCCACCGCAATGTAATCCAGACCAATATCCCGCATGATGCCATGTATGAACGTGCCATTGATGCGTTTATGGATAAATACCAGGGTGTCCTGCCGGTGTTTCTCAACCGAAATGCCGGGCTGGCCGATAAGGACCCGTTTGTAAAGGCTTTGAAAGAGCGGTTGGCCGCTCAAGGACGTGACTTCCGCGAGGTCAATTTCGATAACTCTCTTTCGGATGACGACCTTGCCGCATTCGACCCCGACTTGACTCCTGTGGTCTTTGTGCCGCGTTCAGGCTCAAAGACCGAGTTCGCCCGGTTTGTGCGTGCGCTAATCGCAATGCGTGAGCGTGCCGCCCGTCCGTCGGATGTAACAGTGTTCGGCTATCCTGAATGGATTACATTCCGTGGCGACAGCTTCAACGAACTTTGCGACCTCGATGCTACTATTTATTCCCGCTTCTTCTCCAGCGACACCGACCGCGGTATCCGTGCGCTCAAGGAGCGTTACAAGGAAATTTACGGTACGGAGATGTTCGAGGCAGTCCCCACACAGGGCATCCTCGGTTATGACACCGGTAGATTCATAATCGACGGGTTGCGGCAATTGGAGGAAACCGGCTCATTCCCAGCCGAGTTCAATGGCGCGCAAAGTTATCTTAAGCTCGGTTGGAGCGGTGCCACGTCGGTTGATGAGCAGTCGGGTGAGCTTAGTTCCGACGGCGGTCTTGTCAACGAAGCTCTTTACATCATTAATTATCATCCCGGAGGCATTGTAGAATGGAAAAAGTGACCTTTGGCCATGGCTTTCTGTTCAGGATAGTCGCATTGCTGTGCATCCTGTCGGCAGGAATGCCGCAGATGGCGGCACAGAAACACTATGTGCCTCATGTCCATGTGGGTGCACACGCCGGTGTGTCTATGTCGCGGGTTTCGTTCTATCCCAAGATTAAGCAGCAGAATCTGCAAGGAGCAACATTCGGCCTCTCGTTCCGCTATGCCGAGGAACGGCATGTAGGGCTTCTCGCCGAACTGAATATAATGCAGGGAGGTTGGAAAGAGGATTTTGAGGAAGCCGGCGACACATTCGAGTACTGGCACGGCACCACCTATGTGACACTCCCGGTGATGACACACATATTTTTCGGCTCGCGTGTGGTGAAGGGCTTCTTCAATCTCGGCCCACAGGTGGGCTACATGATTGCCGACAAGGTTCATGCCAACTTCGACTACTCCAATCCCACCCAAGTGCCTGGCTTCCCTTATGAATACAGGCAGGTTGACGAGATGAAGCTCAAGATAACCAATCGGTTTGATTATGGAATTACCGCCGGTGCCGGAGTGGAATTTGTAATCCGTAAGCGGCATTGCATTCAGCTCGAAGGCCGTTACTATTATGGATTGGGTAACCTTTTCCCCTCATCGAAGAAAGATGAGTTCACCGCATCGCGCGGCTCATCCATCCTCGTCACCCTCGGCTACATGTTCCGCCTCAAATAACGCCCCCATCACACTTCTCACTTCCCCCTTCTTTCTTCCCCTTTCCCACCCATGAAAAAATCCCTGACCACCATCATGTTTATCGGCGGCATCTGTGTTGCCTCCGCTGCTCCCGCGCTATGGATGCGCGATGTGAAAATTTCCCCCGAGGGCGATAAAATCGCGTTCGGGTATAAGGGTGATATCTACACTGTGCCGGTGACGGGCGGCGAAGCTCGTCGGCTTACGACACTCCCGAGCTATGAATCCAATCCGGTATGGAGTCCCGATGGCACAAAAATAGCTTTCGCATCCGACCGTCACGGAAATTTCGACGTGTTCGTTATGGATGCCGGCGGGGGAGAGGCAACGCGCCTGACCTCCAATTCCGCCTCCGAAATCCCCGAGTCGTTCTCCCCCGACGGCAAAGATGTGTTTTTCTCGGCGGCAATCCAGAATCCCGCATCATCGGTGATGTTCCCCTCCGCCCGTATGACGGAATTTTATGCTGTGCCTGTTGCCGGGGGCGTATCTCGTCAGGTGCTCGGCACTCCGGCGCAGATGCCTGTGTTCACTCCCGATGGCAGCCGGATGCTCTATCAGGATGTGAAAGGGTTTGAGGATGAATGGCGCAAACACCACACTTCATCGGTAACACGCGACATATGGGTCTATGATTTTGAAAACGCGCGCCACACCAATCTCACAGCCAGGGCGGGGGAGGACCGTAATCCTGCCCTGAGTGCCGATGGCAAGACGGTCTATATCCTTAGCGAGCGTGGTGGTGACACTTTCAACGTGTGGTCATTCCCTATCGATAATCCCTCTGCGGCAAAGCGCATTACAGATTTCTCCACCCATCCGGTGCGCTTCCTTTCCCGTGCTGCCAACGGCACCATGGCTTTCACATATGATGGCGAAATCTACACCATGGCATCCGACAACTCCGCTCCAGCGAAGATTTCGGTGGATGTTGTGGCTGATGCCGCATCTTCTGTGGAGAAGCTCAACGTCAAACCAAAAAATGCGGTGGTGTCGCCCGACGGCAAGTCGGTTGCGTTCATAAGCCGTGGCGACGTGTTCGTGACATCTGTTGAATATCCGACCACCGTTCAGGTGACCCGCACTCCCGCTGCTGAACGCCATTTGAGCTGGGGAGCCGATAATCGTACGTTGTATTACACTTCCGAACGTTCCGGCCGCAAGAATATCTATCGCGCCACTCTCTCGCGGAGCGTGGAACCCGATTTCGTTAATGCCACCTCTGTCAGGGAAGAGCCTGTGTTCAATGTCAAGCGTCCTGCCGCCCTGACTGATGCCACTCCCGAATATTCTCATCCGATTGTGTCGCCCGACGGCAAGAAACTCGCTTTCATCAGCAACCGCAATGAAATCAATGTGATGGACATCGCCACACATAAGGTGACCAAACTGACCTCCGGGGAAACTTATCCCGGGCAGGACGACGAAATGGTGGCCGTGTGGTCGCCCGACAGCCGTTGGCTGGCCATTGAGATGCAGCCGCCTATGCACGACCCCTATTCCGACATCGCCCTCCTTGATGTGGAAACAGGCCGTCTGACAAACATAACGCAATCGGGATATTTCTGCTCCAACCCCCGGTTCGTTCTCGACGGCAACGCCATCATTTTCTTCACCGATCGCTATGGTATGCGCAATCATGCGTCGTGGGGTTCCCAGGAAGATATAATGATAGTGTTCCTAAACCGTGCCGCCCGCGACCGTTTCCTTCTTTCCGAAGAGGATTTCGCCCTCATGAAGGATGAAGAGAAAAAGGCGAAGGAGGCTGAAAAGAAAAATGCCGGAGCCAAAGATGCCAAGGGTGGCAAGAATGCCAAGAATGCCAAGGCCGGTGCGGATGCTCCCGCGTCGGTCGGGGTGGAACTTGACGGTATCGAAAACCGCATAATGCGTCTGACCCCCTATTCATCCGACCTCTCCGATGCCATTGTCACCTCCGATGGCGAGACGCTCTATTATCTTTGCAGTTTCGAGGATGGCTACGACCTCTGGAAACTCCCCCTGCGCAAACGTGAGCCTAAACTGGCTTCTAAGGTCAACGCCCAGAGCCGTGTGTCGCTCCAGGCCGATAAGGACGGGAAGAACATCTTTCTGCTCGGCTCAAAGATGCAGAAACTCGACACAAAAAACGACAAACTAACGGCAATATCAGCCACTGCAAAGCAGCAAGTGGATGTCGCAGCCGAACGTGAAGCCATGTTCGATTATGTTACGGTAGAGGAGGCTGCACGTTTCTACAAAAAGGACATGCACGGTGTCGACTGGCCTGCCATGACCGCCGCCTATCGCCGCTTCCTCCCCCATATC
>WSMN01000078.1 GCA_013316535.1 Muribaculaceae bacterium
GTGTGATTGGCTCGGCCGTGGCTGCCGGTGTGTTGCTCGGGTTCCTTGCCTGATGCCGGCTGTCATAGGCAGTTTAATGCTTATTAAAACTAGAGGGGAATTGTCTCCGGAATTGCAGATGCAGGGGATGTGCAGCAGTGCCATCCCCTGCATCTGTAATGATTCTTACGTTATTGCATTGCTTTGGGTTATCTTCAAAAATCCTATTTTTTGTGCAACAATTTGAATTGCCATGTGTTCTATATTGTAGATGAGGCTGTAAAATCATTGTCCGTCACATTTTCTGACAAGTCTTTGACCTATTGGAATGCCATTTCAACTGTAATCAGGGCAGGCTGATTCGCATTGCGGTCATGTGTATGTCGGTAATGTATTGCGGATGGCCGGTTCTACACATCGAATTTGTTGTTCTTACGTCTATGTTGTAATAATCAGGAGTCATGATTCAAAAGAAAGTTATAGATGCCATATACAAGAAGTACCGTCGTCGGCCTGTATCGCCCGATGAACTTAACATCCCATTGCTGTTTGAGCGGCTCCCGGAGGATGCGGGCATTGAGATTGATGGTAACGATATAATTATCAATAGCATTGATTCCCGTTCGCCGTTTCATAAGATTCCTGTCAACCACATACATGCGATTTTGGAATTTGATGAGGCTGTGGCTATTGTGTTGCATTCTTCGATAGTGTTCATTTCCAAAGAGGATGGTTCGGTGCATGTCCACATAAAAGAAATAGGAATGTCGCTTATTGACCGTTTGCGTGGGATAATGGGCAGTGCGGCCATGTAGGGGGAGTGAGCGAGGTGCGGATGGTTACCGGTCATTTTGGAAATCACAAAAAAGTTTCGTATCTTTGCAGACGTAAGTGAGAGGCTTCCGCTTTGGCGTTGACTGCATTTCGCATACATGAGCGCAAGTGGCGTAATTGGTAGCCGCGCCAGACTTAGGATCTGGTGACTTCGGTCGTGGGGGTTCGAGTCCCCCCCTGCGCACACAAACAAAGGTTGGATGAGTGCCGGAACCACCGTTTCCGGCACTCATCCTTTATAAGAATCCTTGGATATGGAGACGATAAGGAATATATATAAGATCGGGAACGGTCCGTCGAGTTCCCACACGATGGGTCCCAAGAAAGCGGCTATGCAGTTTGCGGAGCGGAACAAGGGAAATGATGTGGCGCGATTTGAGGTCACCTTATATGGCGCTTTGGCGGCCACAGGCGAGGGGCACCTTACCGACAAGGCTATCCTTGACGTGCTGTCGCCTTTGGCTCCCACCGGGATTGTTTGGCGGCCAGAAGTCGTTTTGCCGTTTCACACCAACGGGATGGTGTTCCGGGCATATTATGCAGCCGGGGGAGAGATTGATGCGTGGACGGTTTATTCCATCGGTGGCGGGGATATTTTGGAAGAGGGGCAACCGAGGCAGAAAGAAACGTCCATCTATTCGATGAACAAGATCAAGGACATACTCGCATGGTGTGTGGAGACGGGACACAGCTACTGGGAATATGTTGAAATGACCGAGGGGGCGGAGATATGGGATTATCTCGCAGAGGTTTGGCAGGTGATGAAAGAAGCTGTGGAGAGGGGCATAGAGGCTGAAGGCGTTCTTCCCGGAGGATTGGGCGTTCGCCGCAAGGCTGTGAGTTATTATGTCCATGCCGCAGGTTACAACAGTTCGCTTAAGAGCCGTGGGCTGGTTTATGCCTATGCCTTGGCGGTATCGGAAGAGAATGCCGCAGGTGGACGTATAGTGACGGCTCCCACATGCGGTTCCTGCGGGATTGTGCCGGCTGTGCTTTATCATCTTCACACGTCCAAAGGTTTTTCTGAAAAAAGGATATTGCGCGCTCTTGCCACGGCCGGTCTTTTCGGCAACGTGGTGAAGTGCAATGCCTCGGTCAGTGGCGCCGAAGTGGGATGCCAAGGGGAGGTGGGTGTTGCCTGTGCCATGGCTGCCGCCGCAGCCTCGCAGTTATTCGGAGGCACTCCCGCGCAGATTGAATATTCGGCTGAGATGGGTCTTGAGCATCATCTCGGGCTTACGTGCGATCCAGTGTGCGGTCTTGTGCAGATTCCGTGCATCGAGCGTAATGCGTATGCTGCTGCACGTGCATTGGATGCGAATCTGTATGCTGCGTTTTCCGACGGGCAACACAGTGTGGATTTCGACCGTATAGTGGAGGTGATGAAACAAACCGGCCATGACATTCCGTCGCTTTACAAAGAGACGGCAAAGGGTGGGCTCGCTGTGATTAAGTGATAGAAAAATAGTTTAAGTAATTGTCCGAAATAATCAGCCCCTTAGTATCGAATAATTTTGAACAGTTGCTCATATAATAATTTATTGTTTTGAGATTATGTTGGAGATTGGTATGGCATTGCCTGATGAACTTGGCTTGGATGAAAACGGCAATATGGTGCACAGTTCCGATTTTGCCGGGAAGCCGATGATAATTTATTTCTATCCTAAGGATAACACTTCGGGATGCACGGCTGAGGCATGTTCAATCCGGGATGATTATAGCCGTCTGACTTCCATGGGTTATGTGGTGGTCGGGATAAGTAAGGATTCGGCGGCAAGTCATGTTAGGTTCGCGCAGAAGTATGAATTGCCCTTCCTGTTGCTTAGTGATGAGTCGACCCGGGTGAACCAGGCGTTCGGTGTGTGGCAGCAAAAGAAGATGGCCGGACGTGAGTATATGGGAACCGTACGCACCACGTTTGTGGCCGATGCATCCCATCGTATCACCCACGTTATAAAGAAAGTGAATACGAAACAGGCCGGTACACAGTTGATTGAGTTGCTGGATAAATAGGCCGCTCATGTCCTGAAAGGCACATCGCCGACAAAAAAGTGGACAAACACGACATTGAGATGAGCTGGAAATTGGATAACTTTGTGTCGGGAAAGGGTGTAATCATAACCATAACCTGCCATGAAGTTAATCTCATTTCTTGCATGTGTGGCTGCCGTGTGCAGCTGTCATGCTTCGGCTGCAGTGGCCGAAGCGGATTATAATGTTGTTCCCCTTCCGCGTCATATTGAAGCGCAGAAGGGGGATGGTTTTGTATTGACCCCTGATGTGAAGGTGCTGTATCCTGCGGGCAATTCGGTGATGGAACGCAACGCGCGGTTCGTGGCTGAATATGTCGGCGATAATCTGGGTTTCACCCCCGGGATTGAGGGGTATTCGTCGTTGCCGAAGTCAAAGAAAGGCTCAAAGGGCGCAATATTGCTGTCGCTTGACGGTAATGTGGGGAATAAGGAGGGATATGAAATCCTGGTAGGGAAGAACGGAATCGGTATTTCCGGGGCTACTCCTGCAGGGATTTTCTACGGCATACAGACATTGAGGAAGTCCCTGCCTGTAATGCCTCGCGACAGTGTTGCCGGGGAAGTGGTTCTTCCGGCGGTAAGTATTTACGATGAGCCGCGTTTCGGCTATCGTGGCATGTTGCTCGACTGCGGGAGGTATTTCCTTCCTGTCAGTGCGGTCAAGCAATTCATAGACCTTATGGCGATGCATAACATGAACACGTTTCATTGGCATCTGACCGATGACCAGGGATGGAGGCTTGAACTGAAACGGCATCCAGAGATTACCGAAAAAGGCTCGATGCGCAAGGAGACTATCTGCGGGCGTGTTGCCGGGGTGTACGACGGGCAGCCGCACGGGGGGTATTACACACAGGAGGATGTGAAGGATATATTGGCTTATTGTGCCGAGCGCCATATCAATGTTATCCCTGAAATAGACATGCCCGGCCATACGGTCAGCCTGCTGGCGTCTCATCCAGAAGTGGGTTGTGTTGGCGGTCATTATGATGTGAGTACGCATTGGGGTCCCCATATCGATATCCTTTGTGCGGGGAAAGAGTCCACATTCGCTTTGGTGGAGGATATACTCGATGAAGTTGTGGAACTGTTCCCTTCGGAGTATATCAACATCGGTGGTGACGAGGCCTGGAAACAGCGCTGGGAAGTGTGTCCTGATTGCCAGAGGAAAATAAAGGAACTGGGTCTCGCTTCTGATGATGGCGCGACGGCCGAACACAAATTGCAGGGATATTTCACCAAGAGGGTGGAAAAGATGCTCAATGACCGTGGACGCAAAATTATCGGATGGGAGGAGATTTTTGACGCAGGGGTCAATCCCTCCACCACAATCATGGCATGGCATGGGTTCGATTATATAGTGGACAGTGCTAATGCCGGGCATGATGTGATTGCCGGTTCGAGCGAATACAATTATCTCGATTATTACCAGCGTCAGAACACCGGCGAAGAACCCTTCCTTATCGGTAAATATTTGCCGTTGAGCAAAACCTACCAGTATGAACCTATGGATGAGCGTGTGCTGCCTGAAAACCGTCATCATGTTATAGGTGTGCAAGGGTTCGTGTGGGGTGAGTTCATTGATAATGCCAATCTGATGACCTATCAGATGCTGCCTCGTATGGCTGCAGTGAGCGAATCACAGTGGATTCTGCCGGAGCAGAAACTGTATCATCGTTTTCTTCCGCGTCTGCGTAGGCTTACATCGCTATACGACCGATATGCCTATCCATGGTGCCGGGGCTGGGAATGATCGCCCCTTGGCTGACGGTGTCTGTGACTGCTGAAAAGATGGCGGCGCGTTCAAGATTTTGAACGCGCCGCCTTGATTTTCGCCCGGACGGAGGGGGCATTATGCCTTTGTTGCTTTTCGGGTTGGAACGGCGACGGGTAGTTCGGTGGTGTGCATCTTGGAATATGCCCGCAGATATTTGCGCAGGCTCGATACTATTTCGCGGGTCTCCTGAAGCATATTGAGATATACGTAGATGACCGTCATCTTCGTTTGAGCTTCTTCATGGAGATGCGCATGAAGTCGGTGTGTGGCATCAGAAAGAGTGTCCTTGATTTCATCGCAGTGGCGGCGCAGCAATGGAACGGTTTCTATTGCGGATTGCCGGGTCATTTCCAGGATGTCGTTGAACAGTATTTCGATGCGTGTGCGCATCGACTCAAATTCGGGGCGGTATTCGGGTGGCAGAGGCAGGAAGTTGTTTTCCACATGTTCCTTGCATATCTCGTTGATGCGCCGCAGGTTGTAGAGCATCGACATGCAGCAGTTGTTGGCGAGATGGAACCATGCGCTTTTTTCGATGGCGGTTTCGTGGCTTACTTGCCGCAGGCACAGGGTTTCTTTGCGACGTGCGTTTTTCAGCACTTTCTTTTGGTTCGCGAGAAGCCGTTCCTCCTTGTCGAGGGTTCGGAGGTCTTCTTTGACGAATGCTTCCGTAACGTTCGAGAAACTGTTGCGTGCGGTAAGCAGGAACCGTTGCTGAAGTCCTGTTATGTAGGGGAGAAGGATTGTCCATGTGCGGCTTTTGTCGGTGGAAGACAGTATGGCCCGGAATGTCGCGTCATCGTTGTCATCGTCGGCTTTTGCCCGGAAACGCCGGTTGCTGCGGATGATTAGAAGTATGGTGACCAATCCGAGGGCGAACATCACCCAGTGGCCTCCCCAGTGCATCAGGGCAACAATGATGCCTGCACCAATGAATGCGGCTCCGGCCGTAAGGAACCATCCGCCGATAACGGAGATTACCCCCGTTATTCTGAACACCGCGCTTTCGCGGCTCCAGGCACGGTCGGAGAGTGAGGTTCCCATGGCTACCATGAAGGTTACAAAGGTGGTGGAAAGAGGCAGTTTCATGGAAGTGCCGAGTGCTATGAGTGCGCCAGCCAAAACCAGGTTGACGGAGCCCCGGATAAGGTCGAATGCTGCTCCTTGGTCCATTATTGTCTCATCTGCATTGAAACGCCGGTTGAACCATTCCCTTATTCTTGGGGGCGTGATGCGGCGCACCCAGGCAATGGCGGATAATGCCCATCTTACCAGCCGGCGTGCTATGCGTGATGAACCGAACATTTCGTCGCCGTCGCCATGGCTCCCGAGGCCGATTTCGGTCTGTGCTACTTTTCGTGCTTTTTTTGAAGTGGCGAGCGACACAACCATGATGGAGCCTGCCCCTATTAGGAAATAGATGGGGGTGTTGGAGGGACCGTTGAGCGAGTCCATGAGGAATCCCCGGGCATTTCCGCCTCCGTTGGCCGCATAGTCCTGATATGACGCCAGTCCTGACAGGGGCACGCCTATGAAGTTTACGAGGTCGTTGCCGGCGAATGCCATGGCCAAGGCAAATGTGCCGGTAAGAACGATTACTTTCAGCACATTGACCTTCAAGGCGTGCAAAAGCTGCATAAGCAATGTGAAAACCACCAGGCAACCTCCGATTATCAATGCAGTGTGAGAATTAATCCATGCCTTCACTTCCGGGGTCATGAAAGTAAGGTCCTTTGCACCTTTTATTAAAAGGAAATATACAATGGCGGTTATGCAGATGCCTCCGAAAATCCCTATTTTCCACTTGAGCCGGCTGCGGTAGTTGAAAGAGAAGATGGTTCTGGCAATGAATTGTACCAGGGTTCCGAACACGAACGCTATTGCCACTGAAAGGAATATTCCGATTATAACGGAGAGGGCTTTCTCGGTGTTGAGCAGGTCGTTGATGCCAAGGCCTGTGGTGTCGGATGCCATTTTTATCAGCGCGACGATGAACGTGGCTCCTAATAGTTCAAACACCATCGACACTGTGGTGGATGTAGGCATTCCCAGGCTGTTGAAAATGTCAAGCAGTATGATGTCGGTGACCATTACTGCCATGAAAATGCAAATGAGGTCGTAGAACGAGAATTGTTCAGGCCTGAAGATTCCGTGCCGGGCTATGTCCATCATCCCGTTGCTCATGGCAGCTCCGAGGAAAACCCCTATGGATGCCACGATGAGAATCCGTTTGAATGATGCCGCCTTGGAACCTATGGCTGAATTGAGGAAGTTGACTGCGTCATTGCTCACTCCCACCGAAAGGTCGAATATCGCCAGCAGGAAGAGAAAAACCACTACACACAAAAATAGAATGTCCATACTTGATTATAATTAACGAGACTGTTTTGGGTATTTATATCTGTTAAAACTCCGTCAGAATCCCAAATAATAATGGTGCGCTGATATATATGAAACGAATGTGGCGGCAGTCTTGTTGGCTGTCGTCACATTCTTAATAGTGTTAGTTTGATTTAAATTTGATATTGCTGATTTATCGCCCCCGTAGTACAGGGTAATTGCGATGTGCCAATTTACGAACGTTATCCGGGCATCGCACATATTGATGCCATAAGGGTGGGCGAAGAGAGGCTTGCAGTAGATTATGTGTGTACGATATGGTGCCTTGGAATATCTCTTCAGGCATCCCGATGCCCCGGGTTGTTTTACATTCAGTACTTTGCTCATATATGGCATGGGCTGATTTGCGGGAACAAATATACAAAAGATTCTGATAATTGCAACGACACGATTGTCAAAATTATCATCTATTATGGAATAGGCATAACAGGCAAACCGCACATGAAGGGCGGCTCAAAAAGGCGTTTTTTGTTATGATGGCGGCAACCAGAACAATTTGGATATGGCAATCGTTTTTACTAATGAAAATCATAGAGGCGACAGTGGCTTTCTGTTGGTTGAGGGAACGAAGGTTTGCTCCTCATTTGAGATTCAGGGATGATGACTGGGGCAGGGATAAGCTTTTTTTGATGCATAATTGCTTAACTTTTGAAATAGGAACAGATTATGAATTTTTTGTGGTACATACTCATAGGCGTTTTATCGGGCTTTGTTGCAGGAAAACTGATGCGCGGAGGAGGGTTCGGTCTGATTGTTAATCTGATAGTCGGGATAATAGGAGGTGTGCTTGGCGGATGGCTGTTCGGGCTGTTGGGCATAAGCACCGTCGGCATCATCGGTAGCCTTATAACATCCGTTGTGGGAGCTGTTTTCCTGCTTTGGATTGTCGGTATATTGAGCCGAGCCACACGCTGAATGCCCACCCTCCGTACGCTTGTGTGTTTCCGATATCGGCTATACTGTTCATGAAGTTGCCAGGTGAATGCACCTAATGAACCCGATGTCGGGACTTTTACACGTAGCATCCATATTTGTTGCGCTCCTATTGTTGTATCCGAATTTGAAGGTGGCGTATAGATTGTCTATGAATCGACGCATTACAAGCTCCCGGCATGTATAAGAAACTTCGTATGCCCATAAAAATATAATTATCATTATTCAATGATTCGGTAAAAATTACCGAAGTAGTTGAAACTTAAGTTAATATATCG
>WSMN01000011.1:0-6169 GCA_013316535.1 Muribaculaceae bacterium
AGTGAAGATGATCCGCCATGTGTTCACCCCGACCATATCATTATCCGGCTCACCTGACTTCTCCTCGCCATTCTTCGGCTATTACGGCAGCTATGACTACACCGATGCACAGGGGCGGCAGCAAACCAAGAAATACTCCATGTTCCCATCAGCCCTGTTCGGTGTCCCGGGACAAGGGAAAACCGGCATGGTTTCCGTGTCACTTGCCAACAATGTGGAGATGAAGGTGAAAAGCGACAACGATTCAATCGGCGAGAAAAAAATATCTCTCATCGAGAACTTCTCCGTGTCGCAGAGCTATAACTTTGCCGCCGACTCGCTCAACTGGAGCAACATCAACACCTCGCTGCTGCTGCGCCTGTCGCGCCAGTTCAACCTCAACCTCTCAGCCACATGGGATGTCTACACCTATCAGCTGAATGCCGCAGGCAACCCGGTGCGTGTCAACATCCCGCGATGGAAAGCAGGAAAAGGCATCGGACGCCTCTCATCAACCGGCACATCATTCTCCTACACATTCAATAACGACACCTTCAAGAAGAAAAAAGACGGTGCAAACAACAACAATTCAAGCCGCAACAACAATTACTCCAACAACGACAATTGGGACGATGGCGATAGCTCCGGCGGACCCGGAAACGGGCCTGGAAACGACCGTGACGACGACCTTCAGCTCACCCCGGAGGGCTATGTGCCATGGGAAGTGCCATGGAGCCTGTCGGTGAACTATTCGGTGAACTACAGCTACGGGGAGTTCAACAAAGAAAAAATGGAATATGACGGCAAAATAACGCAGAACCTCAGCTTGTCGGGCAACATACGCCCCACCAAGAACTGGGAGTTCTCCGCAACTGCCTCCTATGACTTCAACCTGAAGAAAATCGCCTATATGAACCTTAATATCTCGCGCGACCTCCACTGCTTCACCATGCGCGCGAGCGTAATACCCGTAGGCCCATACAAATCCTACAACTTTCACATCTCGGTGAAATCCTCACTCCTGTCCGACCTCAAGTACGACAAACGCTCCTCGCAGTCCAATGGAGTGAAGTGGTATTGACCCGATTTACAAGTATACCCGACCAATACATATTGCCCTCCCGGGGGGTAAAACAATGCGGTGCGTCAAAACCCTTTAGGTTGACGCACCGCATTGTTTACCCTGATGGTCAGGACACTGTTATATGTTTAGAAATAGAAGTTTACACGCTTGGGATAGAACAGCATTCCCGAACCCACTTCCTGTGCCACGCTCTCACCCATGGAGTTTGCCACTATGGCCAGGGCGAAGCGAAGAGCCGATGATGGGCCGTTGGCTGTAATGAGACGGTCGAGGGCGATTACAGGCGCATCACGGCGGATAGCGTTGGGCATACCCTCCTCAAAGCCCGGATAGCATGTGGCTTCCTTTCCGTCAAGAATGCCCAAGGGTGCAAGCACCACCGCCGGTGCGGCGCAAATTGCCGCAATCTTGCCCGACTGGGCCTGATTCACGAGCAGTGTGTTAAGCGGTGCGAATTCCGACAAGTTTCTGGCTCCCGGCATACCACCGGGAATAATAAGCCACTCCGGGGTTATGAAATCAGTTTTGTCATAAAGCAGGTCGGCTTTAACGGCGGCCCCATGTGCCCCCGCCACAGTGTAGTCATCGGTTATCGAAACGGTTTTGACATCCATTCCCGCACGTCGCATCACGTCGAGAACGGTGAGGGCTTCGATTTCTTCGAATCCCGGGGCTAAGAAGATGTAGGAAGTGTTCATGACCTGTTAGGTTAAAAGGGTTAAGTGGAATGAACTGTTTTTGAAAAATGCGTAGTCGGAATCGACTGCCGCTTAATGTGACTAAAGAATAACGCAAAGATGGCGAATATTGTTCATAGTTCCAAAAATATTTCTAAAAATATTTCATTTGGCAGCCCAACAGGAATCTCCAGGATTGCCAAGCGTAGGGCTGCACCGTGGTGCAGCCGGTTGCTATATGCAAACCCCGCTTTTGCAGCGGATGCACCATGGTGCATCCCTACACTTTACCGATAACCAATAAGGTGCGATGGCTGAATGGTTACCAATAAGCTATATAGTGTTAAATTGAGTTAAAAATGGGGGGGGTAAAAATTCATAACATTTGTTATTCCAGGGTTCAAACGAAATGTCTACCTTTGCAACGAGAAAAATAGTTACAATATGCCAAGCGTCATTCACAAACTCATCGTTCGTTTTTCAATCATTTGTTCGTTCATCGCATCCTGTGTACCCTTTTCTGCCGGAGCCAATCCATATAAGGTAACAGGCGAAGTGACAGATTCCATTGGGGAGCCGGAAATCTATGCAACCGTACGCATCTATGCACAAGGCGATTCGGTCAAGCCTGTTTCATTGGGCACCACTGATGACTCCGGGCGTTTCACACAGACACTGAAAGAGGCCGGAGATTACAGGCTCACAGTCGCTTCGGTGGGGAAATCCCTGCTTGAGCGGGATTTCAAGCTGACGGTAAACCAAACCGTGGCCGATTTGGGCCGGATGACAACCCGCACAGCCCCCAACATGCTCGGCGAAATAGAGGTAACGGCACAACGCCCGCTGGTGTTGCGCGAAATCGACCGCCTGGGCTATGATGTCAAGGCCGACCCCGACGCCTCCACTTCCAACCTGCGCGAGATTCTGCGCAAAGTGCCCCTGGTATCGGTCGATGACGACGGAACCATAAAGGTGAAAGGCTCCACCGATTTCAGAATCTACAAAAACGGCCGGCCCAACAATTCCTATACAAAGAATGCCAAGGACATATTTGCCGCCATACCGGCCTCGTCGATAAAAAAAATCGAGGTGATAACCGACCCCGGTGCGCGCGAGGACGCCGAAGGTGTGGGAGCCATACTCAACATAGTCACCGACAGCGACACATCCTTGAAGGGGGTTGTAGGGTCAGCCAACATGTATATGGACAATTACAGCTATTACCCGCGTCCCAACCTGTGGCTCTCCACACAGGTTGACAAAGTAACCATGTCGGTCAACGGCGGATTCGGCATCACACCCAAGAACAGCCGTGATTCCGAAGGCAGTCAGAGCCAGTTCACCGAATATTACGACAGCGGTAACCGCCTGGAATACACATCGTGGTACCGTGCGCCCTACACCAACGGCTGGCTGGGCTTCGAAAGCAGCTGGGAACCGGACACACTCAATCTTATTACGGCAGAATTCAACCTCTACGGCTACGGGCTGGAAAATCCCGAGCAAGAGGACACCAACAGGATGCTCGGCCCCGACGGCAACCTCATCTACGGCTACAACACATATGCCGATGTGAACCACAACAAATATTTCGATTTCGACGGTTCAGTCAACTACCAGCGTTCCACAGGCCGAAAGGGTGAGACAATCACGTTGAGCTACCGGGCATCTACCACCGACCAGCACCAGGAGGCCGAGACATTCTACACCGACATGGTGAACTGCAGTTTCGGCTACACGGGGCGTTACTACAACACCAAACTGAACTTCCTGGAACAGACCGTGCAGGCCGACTGGAGCCGCCCCTATGGAGAGCGACACAAACTCGACATCGGCGGCAAGGCAATTTTCCGCCACAACCATTCGGTGAGCGACTACATCTATCGCGGAGCGGGTGCCACTCACGATGATTTCACCCACCGCACCACCATCGGGGCTGTATATGCCGATTATCGCCTCACCATCGGCAAATGGAACTTCCGCGCCGGAATGCGCTATGAATACTCCTATCTTAGCGCAAGATTCAAGGAACAGGCCGAGGCACACGACGATTTCTCGGCCAACCTCAACGACTGGGTTCCCAATGCAGCCATATCCTGGAACATCGACGATGCCCACTCACTCAAAATAAGCTTCATCCGCAACATACGCCGTCCCGGCGTGAGCTATCTCGACCCCTCCCGCAGCATCAGCCCAACGACGCAGTCGTTCGGCAATCCCGACCTCAAGAGCGAGGTTCTGAACAACATTTCCTTGAACTACTCGCTGATAAAGAGCAAATTCAACCTCGACCTCAACATCAGCGGCACCATCGCCGACAATGCCCTCTCATCTGTGCAGTGGCTTGAAAACGGCATAAAATATTCCACCTATGCCAACGTGGGCAAGCACCGCAGCGCCTACATGGGGCTGTATTGCCAGTGGAGCATCAACGACAAGACACGATGGATGATGAACGCCAATGTCACATACGCCTACATCAGCCAGCCATCACCCGTCGATGACCTCGGCGCAACCGTGACACTTTCACGTGCACGCTGGAACTTCAACCCGTGGATGCGCATTTCCCGCGACCTGCCATGGAAAACAGAAGCTTCTCTGTCGGGATATTTCTACACCGGAAGCCTGAACAATGTCTACAGCTATATGAAAACCTCGGGCAAGAGTGTGGGATATTCCATAAGCCTGTCACGCAAATTCCTGAAAGACGACAAGCTCACAGTGCGCCTCAACGCCAACAACCTGTTCGGCCCGGCCTCAAGGGAATTCCGGCAGGTGATACATAACCCATCCTACTATTCGGAATCGGCGACCTATAGCAACAACAGCCGCTACTTTGGGCTAAGCCTCAATTTCCGTTTCGGCTCCCTTAACGCCCAAGTGAAGAAAACAGCCGTCTCAATCAGCAACGACGACCTTCAGGGGCGCAAAAAATAACGGTCAGTTTGCATCTGCCGGGAAAGAACTTTGTATAGAGCAGTTTATCAAGCTGAAAATTCGGCGCATACAACTTCTCTACTGCGATTGCATTTCCGCAGATGCGCCGAATTTTCAGCTTGTGCCGGATTTCAGATTATTTGTCGTATCTTTGCTTCCCCACTGAAGTCTTGTTGACGTTTACCCCCAAAGAGCACAAATGGAAGCATCCAGGCCACTTTTCTCAATCATCACCGTAACCTATAACGCCGAGGCGACATTGCCACCTACACTGGATAGTGTTGCTTCACAGACATGCGACCTGTATGAACACCTCGTTATAGATGGTGATTCAACCGACGGCACATTGACCCTCCTTCGGAATTTCAAAAATCCGCTGATGAGGTTCCACTCCTCCCCCGATCAAGGGATATACGATGCGATGAACAAGGGGCTTGCCGAAGCGCAGGGTGACTATGTGATTTTCCTGAATTCCGGCGACACCTTCCACTCACCCGCCACACTCCAGTCGATAGCCGACACCATAATGGAACATGACTATCCAGGGGTGGTATATGGCCAGACCGACCTGGTCGACGCCGGCAGGCGTCGAGTGGGCGCACGCCACCTCACCGCCCCGGAGAACCTCACCCTGCAAAGTTTTGCCCAAGGGATGGTAGTGTGCCACCAGGCATTCGTGGCGCTGCGGAAACTGACCGGCAGGTTCGATACCCGCTACCGTTTCTCATCCGACTACGAATGGTGCATCCGCGTACTGCAACACTCACGCAGCAATGTGCTCATCCCTGAAGTGCTCATCGACTACCTTAAAGAGGGGATGACCACACGCAACCGCCGCCGCTCGCTGATGGAAAGGTTCCACATAATGAGCTATTACTACGGCTTTTTCCCAACCCTGCTGCGCCATTTCAAATTCATTCCACGCTATCTACGAAACAGATGACCCTGCTCAACACCACATTTGTAATCCACGCCCCACTCGAACCCGACTTTCTGAAATGGGTGCGCCAAACCTATCTCCATGCGGCCAAGGAGGCCGGCGTCTTCGGAACCCCGACCATCGCCCGCATACTCACCCGCATAGAACCCGACACCGAAAGTTTTGCCGTGCAACTCCCTGCCCACAGCCACGAGGAGGCACAACGCTGGCACGACGAGACAGCAGCAAAGCTGCGCGATGACCTGCACGCCCGTTGGGGCCAACGCATGATGTTCTTCACCACCTACATGGAAGTGATGGAATGAACTTCGAACGAATAATCATCGGCATAGACCCCGGCACCAACGTGATGGGCTACGGGGTGCTCGGCGTTAATAGCAAGACAACCGCCATGGTGGCCATGGGGGTGATAAAGCTAAGCAAATTCGAGAGCCACTATCTGCGTCTGCGCCGCATACATGAGCGCGTGCTCGGCCTGATAGAGCAATACCTCCACGATGAAATGGCCATCGAGGCACCGTTCTTCGGAAAGAACGTGCAATCGATGCTCAA
>WSMN01000011.1:6265-26327 GCA_013316535.1 Muribaculaceae bacterium
CCCGATGAAATGGCCATCGAGGCACCGTTCTTCGGAAAGAACGTGCAATCGATGCTCAAGCTCGGACGCGCCCAGGGTGTGGCCATGGCGGCAGCTCTAATCCGCGACATCCCCATCACCGAATACGAGCCGCGCAAAATAAAACAGGCTATCACCGGCAACGGAGCGGCATCCAAGGAACAGGTGCAGGAGATGTTGCGCCGCATCCTCGCCATCCCTCGCGAGCAGCTCCTCCCCGAACTCGATGCCACCGATGCCCTTGCCGCCGCCCTCTGCCATTTCTACGAGACATCACGCCCCTCCCTGCCAAAAGGCCCTTCCTCCTGGAAAGAATTCATCGCCCGCAACCCCGGCCGCATAAAAACACCGGGAGGCACGCCGCAATGACGCACCTCCCTATCCACACGCAAAATATATGCGTTATCTGCGAGCCGTCAACGCCAAAGCACCTTCTTTCCCCCTACAATGTAAATCTGTCCCGGTAGAGGCGTAGCTACACGACGGCCATAAAGGTCATAGACTGCATCATCTCCACTCCCCGATGCAATAACATCGCCGGAAACATTCTCCACACCGCTGTAATCCGTATCACGGACAACATTTATGCGCAGCGGCGCACCCTGTGCCGCCGCCAGCGAGCTGACATCGAGCCATGCGCGGTTCACTGCCAACAGCGGTTGCGTGCCGTCAGCACCGGCGGCGAGAGAATAGAAGCCCACCTTGCCGTCGTTCTCGCCGAACACGCGCATCGTCAAAGGGTCAAAACGCTCGTTGCGGGTCGCGTTAGCATCGACATAAGGATTGAAGGTCCCTTTCAGCAGATTCTCCCCGGCAAGCGGCACGATACGGGCATCATCGGGCATAAGCGGCAACAGGCGGTTCTCACCCGCAGCCAGGCCACGGCACTTAAGCAACACAGATGTCGATGCCGGCACGATACCGCTTTCGATGCGGCTCATCACAGCCACCGCACCGGGGCCTCCACCATCGAGTGCAGAGATATAGTAGGCCTCTACCCCATCGCGGCATTCATAGGGGAAAGCGGTATACATCGACGTCCAGTATCCCCCGTCAAACGCCATCGCTTCCGACGGCTGCGCCCCGAAATAGAATTCGTCAAGGTGAGCCTCGTCAACCGGCTGGAAATCAAACCAACTCTGGTATGTGTCCATCACGCGCCCGATATACACACCGCAGTCCATCTCATTCCATTTCAACTCGGCTGTGCTCGATGCCGAAATGCGATAGAACCCCGGCCAGCTCGAACCCGACAATGTGAATGTCTTACTCATAGTGGCATAGGTGTCAGCTCCCTGCGAGCTGACCTTGCAATCCGTCATCAGCACATCATCCGACCCGTATTTCGATAAATCACCAACTGTTCCGTCGATATATAGAATCGTCGCCGGATTGTCCAGGTAATTCGAGGGACGTTTGCCGAAACCTGCGGGAGAATCATTTATCTGATTCCACCCCGTCCACGACATCAGCCCGTTCAGATATTGCCCTCTAAGTCCGAGCGACACCTTGAAATCACCCTCAATAAGCATGTACTGGTCGTTCTGCGTCTTGAACGAATGCACCCTGTAATATCCGGGGCCATGGAAATCAAGGTCAAGACGAAAATTCGCCGTCAGCACATCATCTTTTTCAATGGTGAAAGTATATTCGGCCTCCTCCGATACCACATTCCCGTCGGCATCAGTCCAGTTCTCAAACAGGAAATGGCGGTTCCTCACCTCGTATCCATACAAACCATCGGCAGTACGCCCCTTTGCACTGACTGTCACCACATCGCCCAATGAGTTTTCAATCTTGTCGATGACCGCGCTTCCCAGCAACGCATCGTTGCTGCTCACCTCGATGCTCGGACGCATCATGAACTCCACGGAATAAGATGCCGTAGCAGGGGTTCCGCTATTCTCCGACCCATTGATGGTCACCATGGCCGGATTCACCGTAACCTCGGTACCATCGGTCTTCTTCCAACATCTCACGGCTTTTCCCTCCGCCGGCAACGCATGGAGGTAATAGGTGTGGTGGCATCTGCCGAACCGTCAACCGACGCCTCCGATGCATCCTTGAAATCGGCTTCCGCAGGGGGAGCCTCCGATGTCGACACATAAACTTTCCCTTCCCCCGAAAGGCATTCGGCAGATACCTTGGAATAATACTTCTTATCGTTGGCCAATGCGGCCAACGATAGCAACATGGCCATGGCCATAAACACAATTCTCATATCACATCTGTTAATAGATATTACAACAATATTACAATGAACGCCAGATTGTTTTTTTGCCGTTCACCACATAGATGGTACCGGGAATTGGGTTGGCCACCCTGCGTCCGTAAAGGTCGTAGATGGCACTTTCGCCGGAATCACAGACTGCATCCCCATCGCCTAAGGCAACATTCTCAATCCCCGATGTTTCGGGCGACACCAGGCGCAACGACGGAGCCTTGGCGGCGGCAGCCGAAAGCTTGGTCATGTCGAGATACACCTTGTTGGGGCGCAACTCCGCCTGCGAACCATCCTCTGCAGGTGCAAGCTTATAGAAGCCCACGGATCCGTCCGAACCCGTGCCGAGCACACGCATTGCAGCGGGATCGAACTTCACATGCCCTTCAAGTTCCTTGTTTGTGTACAGTTGGAAAATACCCGTCAACAGGTTGCCCTCCAACGCCGGAAGCTCAAGGTTGAAGTCAAGCGGCATCAGGCGGTTCTCGCGCGAACGCTCACCACGGCACTTCAACAGCACTGCCGAATAGGCCGGCACCTGTCCCGACTCTATCCTGACGAGGCGGACATAGTGCGTGCCGTTGGCCTCAACGGTTTCTGTGGCATAGTATGCTTCCACCCCGTCGCGGCATTCATAGGGGAAACCAGTGTACATCGATGTCCAGTAACTACCCTCGAACTCCATATCCTTCGAGGCCGAGGCCCCGAACCAGAACTCATCGAAATGTTCCTCGTCGATGGGCTGCAACGCCATGGCACTATACGCGTCATCGGGCTTGCAATTGCCAAGCAACGTGTTGCAGTTCTCACCGAGGTCATCCCACTTGCAAGTCATCTTGAAACCTGCATTCAATGCCCCGTATAGCATATAATAACCGTAACGGTCAGCATTCATAGGTTTCAGCGTGAACGTGCGGCCGGTCATGGTTTTGATGTCAGTCCCCTGCCCGAACGCATTCACGTTTGTCAGCGCCTCTTCGTTAGGTCCGGCCTGCAAATTCTTTTCAGTCCCTTCTATATACATCACTGCCGCCGGAAGACTCTCCACATCCACCCGGGGATTGTCGGCGGTTCCAAACACCTTTCCATGGAAATCCGCGACATTAATATCATCGGGGCAGCTCCACCGCAGCAGCCCGTCGAGATAATTTTGCGTCACACCCACGGGCTCATACTTGTAGTTGCCCTCTATAGTCAGAACGCGGTTGAACAAGTTACGCACCCGATAATATCCGGATGGCTTGAGAGAGTTCTTGTTACGGAACACCGCAGTCAGTTCAATGGGACGCTCAACGACAAATGTGTACTCCCGTTCAGTGGAGACAATGTTACCATCTTCATCCTCCCAGCCATCGAACCCAATCATTATATTTATGCAGTTATATTGTGGGTCCTTGATGGGAGTGGCCTTTAGAGTAACCGTATCGCCGACCTTATTCTCAACAGGGGTAACCGTTACTGTCCCGGCCTCCGGCATGTTGTTATGCACCAAAACAGCCGGGCGCGTGATGAACCTGGCCACATAGGAGGCTGCCACGGGTGCATCCTGCGACTCGCTGGAGGTCTTTATATCCACGAGAGCCGGATTCCCTTCGGCGACCTTCACTCCATCCTTTTCCCAGTGCGACAAAATCAGGCCATCGTTAGGCATGGCATACAGATAGTAGCTGTGTGTCCCGCTTGAGGTTGCCTGTGACCGCTCTGACTCCGCACTGAAATCAGAAGCCTGCGGCTCCTTTTCCTCGAGCGACACATAAACCTTCCCCTCGCCGGAGTCACACGATGCGGACACCTTCGAGTAGTAAGTCTTGTCACCGGCAAGCGCACCTGCGGCACAGCCGATAACGAATATGATGAAAAACGCAAAACGCGTATATCCTTTCATGGATGATTAAGATTTAGATGAGGTTAATAAATTATTTTGCACGCCGTTTGCACTTTGCAGCACAGCGGATTGCCATCGCGACCGCCACCAGGGAACCGGCCAGACACACTTCCGACGTCACAACGGGAGCGATGGCGGCAAAAGCAACGAGCACAACGGCATATATGCCGTAAACCCGCTTCATGGCAGGATGTCCATGCAGCACCAACCACACCAGCAGCGGCAACGGATTGAATACAATCAGGTACCAGTTCCAGGCGCCACCGATGCCATGGGGCGAGAACGTCACGAGCATCAATACCACCGAAAGCACCGTCTGCAAAGCCAGCAGGCTACCATCGGCGACAGACACCACCCTGCGGCATTTGCCGGAGAAATCGGCCACACATAAAGCCACTATACACAGCAGGAACAACGCCGCCACGGCCAAAGGGGGAAGCCCACTGAAAGCGAAATCATCAGCCGGATCCACCAGTTGCTCGGGTGGTGCAACCACCAAAGGACGGGAAAGCCCGTCGGGCGACACAATACGTGCATCCCGGAATGTCCGTGAAAACAACAGCGGGGTTGTGCGTGTGCGCCAAGAATCCACGTCATCACACTCCGAACCGGTTCCGATTTTGTAGGCCAACGCAGCCCAGGGGCGGTCAGCCTCCATCACGCAATCCATCATCGCGGCATTGTCCAGTGCCTGCAGTTCCGGGACACCTGCATCGATGGTGTCGGGAACAAGAGCCTGCTCCATCTGCACAAAACACATCGACAGGCAATGCACCTTGCGCATATTGAATGCCCTCTCACCGTTGCTGAATGCTGCATTATCGAGCATTTTCCACAATTTGCGTTTCTGCGGCAGGGTGAGGTTAAGGCGGTAGGCCGTCACTCCGCGCCCCTCGGCGGCAAACGATTTGATGTACTCCTGCGCGGGGATGACGCGGAACCTGCCGCTTGCACCTCCAATGAACTGCCCGAGGACACCTCCGGCGAGGTCGGTCTCGAAACTGAAAACATTGTCGAGGCCGGCCGACGGGCACTGCATCCGCAATGCCGCATGCCCGAACACCTGATAGACCGCCGGCCCGGGCGACACCACAAGCAGCGATGCCACCACGAAGTCATCACCGACATCATCCGGGAGCTTGCCCTCCGCACGCACACCCCACACCAAAGGTATGAGGAACGCGCACAGCAAACGGAGACGCAGACTCATGTCAATGTGCAAAAACTTTCACACCATCAATTATGTAGATGCGTCCGGGGAGCATCTCGTCAACGCGGTTACCCTTGAGGTCGTACACCTCGGCAGGCTTAGCCGTGCCGTCGGCACCTACGGTCTCTATACCGGTGGCGATGTCATCGGGGGTAGGCATACCTACGCTGATTTTGTTTGCAGGCTTGGGAGCCGTCACGATGCAAGCCTCGTTGGCATTGAGCGTGCCTGTGTTCTTCTCGAACCAAAGCGAACTTACACCGCCGCTCTCATAAGTTGTGAGGCGGTGCACCGGGTTCTTTGCCTCGTCATATTCTATACCCCACATGTTCTTCATGCTCTCGGCGTTGATGGGGGTGGCCAGCAGCACACCGTTAAAGAACGGGCTTACGCCGGTTGCACGCGCCACACCTCTTGCGGGAGAATGCTGAACGGCGGTCTCATCGTCGCTGATTTCAAAACCCGGAACCGTCGGGTCGGCCGGACCCGGCAGAACCGTGTCGAACGCGGGGACAATCAGGTTGTCGGCCGGCTCGTTGGTAGCACACACCACCAACACGGGTGTGCGGGCAGGCACATCACCGGCAAGCTGCTCAATCTCCACATAATGGTAATCAACGCCATTGATAGGCTCAACAAATGTGGTCTCACCCATGGTGTGGAACTCCGTGTTGACTCTGTTGACAGCCCGCATGGGGAAATCGGTGTAGATTGCCGAATAGTATTTGTCGCCGTCGGTTGCACGCGGTGCCACACAGAACACATTGTCGGTATCGTTGACGGGCTTAAGCACCCATTGCGATGCTTTCCCGGCGGTAACCGTACCGGCGGCATTGGCAAAACCGAATTCACCCGTGGCATTGTATACATCGCCGGCAGTGCCTTCCACGCCCGATGCATCGGTGACAGAACCGCTGATAAGGTAGTAGCGTGTTGAGGTGTGCAGACGGGGGAAATAGTTCATAACCATGTCAACAAGGCGGTGGCTGCGAAGCTCCTTGGCCATGTCGGGCAGATAGATGCCCTGGATTGTAATCTGGGGGCAACGTTCAGGGGTAAGGAACTTAATCATATTAAGTTTCAACCAGTTGAACAACAAGTCGGGGTCAGCGAAAATCTGCTCGTAGCTCGACATCACAATCCCGTCATCGCCGGGAGCATATTTTTTTGTTATGTCGTAGCCATACGATTTCATTTCGGCAATCTCCTGCGGGTCAAACGCCTCGCCGGTGCCTATCCCCTTTCCGGTGAGATAATGGCGCATAGCGGCAAAGCCTTTTTCAAAGGAGATTTTGTGAGCCTCGTCCTGGAGATACCAATCGCAGACGCTCTGCAAGTCGGGCATGTCGAAGAACATGCGGTAGCATCCGCCGGCACCCTCCACCGGCTCGAGATAGGTGTAAAGATTGATTTTGGCTGCCACATTCTCGTTGAAATCACGGGCCAGTTCCTCCAGCTCCGTGCCGGTTGACAGCTCGGAATCAAGCCTGGAAGCCACCACAAGGAACGCCGTCTGAAGCATGGCACGCCCTATGGCAGTGTAGCCCAGGTCGCGTCCGGCGCGCATCAGGCTGTAGAGACCGGTTATGTTCAGGTCTATGTCGGTCTGATTGACAATTACATCGAAATAGTCATCGATAGGCTCGCCCACAACTTCGATGCCCTGCGAACGCAGGTTCACAACCTTGTAGCAGAGCTTTCCATTGACCATTTCGGGCACACCGTTGACGAACATTATGGTCCCTGCCTGGTATTTGGCCTGACTGTAGGATTGGTCGGGAGCAGCGGTGAACGGGCCACGCACCTGAACGTACCCGGTGTTGTTCTCCACTCCGGCTGCACTCTGGATGCGGAAATATCCGTTGATGCACTCCGAGCCGGCCTCGGCGGCTTTTACCGGCATCATGCCGCAAAAAGCCGCAAAAAGCAAAATCGATTTGTGTAGAAATGTTTTCATACCGTTTGTTTATAAATCATGGTTTAGTTTAGTCAGGACAAAAAGGGGGGTAGTGTCGTGTTGTGTGTATTTCAGCCCCAAACTACCTTGAATACAGCTCAATCGCCAATAAAGCGCAACGCAAGTTGCTGTGGCAAAGTTAATAAAGATGAGTCTAATTATCCCCCCATTTTGTTAAAAATAGTTAATAAACCGTTTTAGACATGTTAAACGGCAGACCCGGTTTTCTCAAATCGGGCAACAGAAAAAGGACAAAACGGGTGGCAGTTTTATCTGCTCCTCTACACGTCGAGCATCGGGGCGATGCGATGCAGGGCGGCGATGAAAGCCTCGGCCTCGGCGCGGGTGTTGTAAAGTCCGAACGAAGCTCGGACCGTCCCCTCTATGCCAAGCGACTCCATGAGCGGCTGGGCACAATGATGCCCCGTGCGCACGGCTATGCCGAGTTTGTCAAGAAGCATCCCGGTGTCGTAGTGGTGGGCGCGCCCCATCAGGAATGAAATCACGGCACATTTTCCCGGAGACGTGCCGAAGATGCGCATCCCGGGAATCTTCATCATCTCGGCTGTAGTCCACTCCAGCAGTTCATGCTCGTGGGCGGCGATGGCATCGATGCCCACACGGCTCACATATTCGAGGGCTGCGGAAAAAGCAGCTATATCCACGAAATCGGGCGTACCCGCCTCGAATTTGAACGGAAGCTCGGCAAATGTGGTTTTCTTGAAACTGACATGCGAAATCATCTCGCCCCCACCCTGATAAGGGGGCATCATCTCAAGCCATTTCTCCCGCCCGTAGAGCACCCCCACCCCAGTGGGGCCATACATCTTATGGGATGAGAACGCATAGAAATCCACATCAAGAGCCTTCACGTCGATGTGCATATGGGGCGCGGCCTGCGCCCCGTCAACAAGCACGGGCACTCCGAGGGAATGGGAATAGGCAGTTATCTCCCCGATAGGATTCACTGTGCCGAGCACGTTCGACACATGGCTGACGCTCACAAGCTTGGTGCGCTCGTTGAACAACGAGCGGAATGCCTCCATGTCAAGCGACCCGTCGGGACGGACAGGCACCACTCGCAGAATCACACGCTTGCGGTTGCCCAACAGCTGCCAGGGCACGATGTTGGCATGGTGCTCCATCACCGTGAGTATGATCTCGTCGCCATTCTCCAGGAAACTCCCGAAGCTCGATGCAACGAGATTTATGGCCTCGGTGGTGCCTCGCGTAAAAATGATTTCTCGGGTGGAGGACGCATTGATATATGCGCGCACCTTCTCACGGGTGGCCTCCTGCATCTCGGTTGCTTCCTGCGACACCGAGAACACACCGCGATGCACATTGGCCTTGTGGGCGAAATACATGTTTTCTATGGCCTCAACCACCTCGCGTGGTGTTTGCGACGTCGCCGTGTTGTCAAGGTAGACCAGCGGCTTCCCATATACCTCACGTGTGAGAATCGGGAAATCGCGCCTCAACGCCTCGACATCATATCTCTTTGCAGTATCCATTGGCAGCAGGAAGAAGTGAGAAGAATGAAGTAAGAATTTGGAAGAGAGAGGTCAGCAGCCTGCGCCGCAGTCACGGCAACCGGCCTTTTCACCCGCGAAACGCCGCTCAACCATGTGGCGGAGGCGGTCGCGCAACGGCTCAAGGGCGATTGTATCGATTACATCGGCCATGAATGCCTGCATGAGCATACGCCGTGCCTCCTCCCGCGGAATGCCTCGCGTCTGCATATAGAACATGGCTTTCTCATCGAGTTGCCCGGTGGTCGCGCCATGGGAGCATTTCACATCATCATTATAAATCAGAAGCTGCGGTTTGGAATGCATGCGCGCATCCTTTGAAGCCAGTATATTGCGGTTGCTCTGGTAAGCCTCTACAAACCGCGAGCCATGGCACACCTCGATGCTCCCCTCGAAAGCCCCGGTGGAACGCTCGTCAAGAACATACTTGAACAACTGGTCGCTATGCCCGTGGCACGCCCCGTGGCGAAGAACCGAAAAGTTGTCGATATGCTGCGAGGATGAACCTATTGCCATCCCAGAAAGATGCGTAACCGTATGCTCTCCACACACGTCGATGTGATACTCATTCCGGGTCACCCCGTTGGTCAGGGTGGAACCGCAGACGGTGAGTGACGAACCGCCCTCCTGACGGGCATACAACTGACTGTAGCGCGAAGTAGAGCCATCGGATTCCTCAATGTCATACCATTCCACTTCGGCACCGCGTCCGGCGAATATCTCTATCACCTCCGAGGCAAGGCACCGTTCGGAACCGGTCTGGGTATGGTCGCATTTAAGCACGGCAACCTTCGCGCCATCCTCCGCCACGACCAACACACGCCTGGCGGCCATCAACGGGAACGCCGAATGGAAAATATCCACAATCTGGATGGCCTTGTCGAGCCTGACCCCCTTGCCGACGTGGATGAAAATTCCGTCCTGCGACAACAGGGTGTTCAGAGCCGTGCCGGCATTGTCAGCGCGGGCGGCAGTGCCATAATATCTTTCCACAAGTGCGGGCTGCTCTGCCGCGGCCTTGGCCAGAGAGCAGACCGTGACCCCTTGGGGCAGGTTGCCCACAAGAGTGGCAGTGGGCATGAAGCGGTCATTGACCATTATGCCGAGCAACGTGGAGAGATTCGGTACACCGCAACGGAACGACGATGCGACATCCACAGGCAGCGACATGCGGTTTATATTCACCCCGAAGTCAGGTGCGAACATATCGTTGACCGAGGTTTTCTCGAACCCCTCGTCCGACTTGTCAGGCAAACGGCCTATGCGCTTCAGCGCGTCCAACGCCTCCGGGCGAAGCCTGTTGAGCACCGGCGCGCTGCCCGCATCTACCGCCGCACGGTTGGCCTCATAAAGGTCGGTATACTGGTTGAGCGCATTCATAGGTTCTCCTCCTTTATCCAGTCGTAGCCCTTCTCTTCAAGCTCGAGTGCAAGTTCGGGACCGCCGGTGCGCACTATGCGCCCTTTGTAGAGCACATGCACGAAGTCGGGCTTGATATAGTCGAGCAGACGCTGGTAGTGGGTAATCACAATAGTGGCGTTGCGCGAGGTCTTAAGCTGATTGACACCTCCCGCCACAACACGCAAGGCATCTATGTCGAGTCCTGAATCGGTCTCGTCGAGTATCGACAGGCGAGGCTCGAGCACGGCCATCTGGAAGATTTCGTTACGCTTCTTCTCACCCCCGGAGAAACCCTCGTTGACCGAGCGCGAGGCGAGCTTGTTGTCAAGTTCCACTATCGCACGCTTCTGCCGCATCAGCTTGAGGAAGTCTCCGGCACTAAGCGCCGGTTCATGAAAATATTCGCGCTTGGCGTTGACAGCCGCACGCATGAAATTTACCATCGACACCCCCGGAATCTCCACGGGATACTGGAACGAGAGGAACAGACCTTCATGGCTGCGGTCCTCGGGCGGCAATGCGAGCAAATCAATACCATGGAACTCCACGCTACCGCCGGTCACCGTGAACGCCGGGTTACCGGCAAGCACACTCGACAGGGTTGACTTCCCCGACCCGTTCGGACCCATTATGGCATGAACCTCTCCGGGACGAACCGTGAGATTTATCCCTTTCAGAATCTCTTTTTCTTCTACCTTGGCACGAAGGTCTGTGACCTTCAACAATATTTCATCGCTCATATCTATAAGCCGTAAATTTCATGTTCATCTCCATAGCCGCAACCCTTATAAATCCTATAAAAGATATAACCCGGCCACAAATTTCTCACTTCCCGCTTCTTACCCCACCGAACCCTCCAGGGTGATTGCCAGCAACCGCTGTGCCTCCACGGCAAACTCCATCGGGAGCTTGTTCATGACCTCCTTGGCATAACCGTTGACAATCAGCCCCACGGCCTCCTCTGTGGAGATGCCGCGCTGGTTGCAGTAGAATATCTGGTCCTCGGAGATCTTCGATGTGGTGGCTTCATGTTCCACCACCGCCGATGGGTTCATCACATCGATATATGGGAACGTGTGCGCGCCGCATTCGCTTCCGAGCAGCAGCGAATCGCACTGTGTGTAATTGCGCGCACCCTCGGCAGCCGGGGTGACCTTTACCAGCCCGCGATAGGAATTCTCGCTGTGACCGGCCGAGATACCTTTCGACACAATGGTGCTGCGGGTATCGGGGGCAAGATGAATCATCTTCGTGCCGGTGTCGGCCTGCTGGTAGTTGCGGGTGACCGCTACCGAATAGAACTCCCCTGTGGCACCGCGCCCGGCCAGCACACACGAGGGATATTTCCATGTTATGGCCGAGCCGGTCTCCACCTGCGTCCACGACAGTTTCGAATAGTCGCCACGGCAAAGTCCACGCTTGGTCACGAGGTTATACACGCCGCCACGCCCCTCCTTGTCGCCGGCATACCAGTTCTGAACCGTAGAATATTTCACCTCGGCACGGTCTTCGACCACGATTTCCACTATTGCAGCGTGAAGCTGGTTTTCATCGCGCATAGGGGCGGTGCAACCCTCAAGATAGCTCACATAGGAATCATCGTCGGCAACAATCAACGTACGCTCGAACTGTCCGGTGCCCGAGGCGTTGATGCGGAAATAGGTGGACAGCTCCATGGGGCAGCGCACACCCTTGGGGATGTAGACGAACGACCCGTCGGAGAACACCGCCGAGTTCAATGCCGCATAGAAATTATCCTTGTACGACACTACAGAGCCGAGATATTTCTTCACAAGGTCGGGATAGTCGCGCACCGCTTCCGAAATGGAACAGAATATGATGCCCCGCTCGGCCAAAGCCTCCTTGTGGGTGGTCTTTACCGACACCGAGTCCATGACGGCATCCACCGCCATGCCCGTGAGCTGCTTCTGCTCCTGAAGGGGTATGCCCAGACGGTCGAACGTTTTTATCAGTTCGGGGTCAACCTCATCGAGGCTCTTGGGACCCTCTTTTTTCACCGGTGCGGCATAATAGCTTATCGCCTGGAAATCTATATCGGGTATTTTCAGGTGCGCCCACTTAGGCGGTGTTAGAGTCAGCCAATAACGGAACGCCTTCAGACGGAAATCGAGCATCCATTGCGGCTCCCCTTTTTTGCGGGAGATAAGCCGCACAACATCCTCGTCGAGGCCAACGGGTATGATGTCGGTGTCGATATCGGTCACGAAACCGTATTTATAGTCGCCTTCGGTGACTTCGTTCAACAGGGCATCGTCGGATGTCATTTCCTTTCCGGCATTCTCCCGTTCCTTTATTTCATTTTTCGTCTTATCCGTATCCATATCGCTGTGCGAAGGAGTTAAAGTCTTATGTTGCAACAAGCAGCCTGCACATTTAGTTTATTGCCCATCCCAGCACCGCAGGGGCAAGCCCCATTATAGCCTCTATGGCATGGCCGTTGCCGAGGGCCGACATCGCCGTGACATCCGTCCCGGGTTTCACCATGACCCACAGGTTGAGCAGGATGCTAAGCACCAGCATCCATTTGAACAGCCCGAACAAAGCTCCGGCAAGGCGGTCAAGCCCCCCGAGAGCCAGGGCATGGGTGAGTTGCTTGCAGAAATGAGCCACGAGTTTCACTGAAAGGAATCCCCCGATGAACAGGATTACATTGGCCAGCACCGAATCTATGTAACCCGGGGCTTCAGCTCCGGCGATAATCGCGGCCAGGCGGATGCCGAACAAACGGCACAGCACCATTCCGAGCACAATCCCGCCCAGCGACCCGGCCTGCACAATGATTCCTTTCCTGAATCCTATTGCAAGTGAAGCCACAAGCACAACCAATATAACGATATCGAGCGTGGTCATTCCACCTGCAAATTTACCACTTTTCCACCATCCCCGCAAAAAAGGCGTAATGTCATAACACCTCATCCGGGCAGTAGAGGCACCATTCATGGTGTCTTGTCTCTAATAACGCCTTATAACTGCAAGAATCTCGCGGATTTGACTATGTATATTGGGATTCGCCAAGGAGCAAGACGGTGTTGCAGAACCTAATATTTGGTGATAATTTTGTAGGGATGCACCCCGGTGCATCCGCATATATCAGTGAAAATTAAGTGAGTATATTTCGGATGCACCGGGGTGCATCCCTACAATCGGGGTTCTGCAACACCCTCTCTACCGCATCCGTTTTAACAATTCAACCGGGTTTTGCAGCTGGCCTGTAAAAGCAATGGGCGGTGTGTCAAAAATTTGACACACCGCCCATGAATTCAGCCTATAGGCGTAATATCGGTGCGTTAGCGCACAACTTTCTTCTCTCCGTTGACAATGTAGATGCCGGCAGGCAGCTTGTTGAGGTCGTCTGCACTGGCGTTGTCAAGCACCTTGATTCCCTGCAGGTTGTAGACAGCACCCAGACCGGCTTCGCCGCATGCGTCAACCGTCTCTATGAGCGAGGTTGAAGAGATGGCAACCTTATGGTCGGCCGAAGCCACGAAACTGTAGGCACCGTCGGCATCAGGTTCGAGTTCGGCACCGTCGAGCGAAACCTTAACCCCGCTGACGCCTTCAGGAAGAGTGAGCGCGATGTGTGCACCTGTGAGAATCTCAAAGCCCTCTTTCCAGTCGGCACGGGTCTTCACCTTGTCGGTAACGACAACTATATCGTTCGACACGCCCTGCTCGTCGCCGACAACATCAAAGCTGATTGCATGGAGCGAGGGTTGATTGCCCTTGGTGTAGTAACGGACAACATCGCCATCCTGAGGTTTATAACCTGTGTAGCTATAGTAACCGCTATAATCGCCCGTCCAACCTGCAGGAAGAATCTCATTATTGAGATAGGGATACAATGCGTTGGAGGAAGATTCCAAAGAACCGTAGATACGGATAGAGATTTGCGTATCGGATGTATCGAATTTCACTACCGTATGCCCGCTTTCGCTGAAATAGGTGTTTCCGTTTCCTTCATCGAAGAAGCAGTTCCTGTTATTGCCGTCCCATGTGGTATCCATATCATCGATGTCCTCAATCCACATGGCCCATTTGCCGTCGAATTGTTTCTCGGCGGAAGTAATCACAATATCCATTCCATCCTTGACCTCAAAACTTCCGTTGGAGGCCAATTCGATGGGCTGTTCGGTGGCGGCGTCAACTATCGACTTGATGGTGTATTCACGCGACACCTTGACATACAGGTTAGGGGTGCGTTCATCAATCGTGAATTCCTTACGCTCGCCGGCAACAAGTTCATAAGCCGGGTCAGACAGATATCCCGGATGAACCGACACTTGGTCAGGGGCGTCGACTGTTAGCGCGAACGACAGGATGCCATACGCCTTGGCATCAATCGTCACATCCAACGGTTCCTCGCCAACGAAGAAAGTGAACGTGGAACCTATGGAGGCAATGAGGTCGTCGCCAACCTTGACCGACAAAAGTTTATAATCAGAGGTGTTGAACCCGATTGCAATCTGGTTACCCACCGGTATCTCGATAGGCTTGCCGATTTCCCATTCGGTTACAGGTGTATAGGGATAGCTGCCATATTTGATTTCAGTCACGGCGGCCTTGGCTTCTTCGGGAATGTTGATTGTCAAGCCGACAGTTTTGTCAGCAGGCCATTCAGCTTCTATCTCAAGGTTGTCGCCATCGGCCACATCAAACGAATGTACATATGTGCTGGGGTTATAGGCCACCGGGGTGCCGTTCAGCACCACCCGATAAATGGGGGCGGAGCCCACGGAACGGCTCACCCGCAAAGGCAGTTCATCGTCAGCAAAATGTATGGTGTTTTCACCGGTGCTCAAAGCTATGGTAGAATTGTCGGCACGGCGGAAAGTGATGTTGTCGGCGCTGCCGGTTACATTCACTGTCATCGAATGTGGACGCAGGTCATCAAGGGAGACAGTCTCAAGGTCGTAGACACGACCGTTCCAGCTCTCTGAAGGTGATATCGATACGGCGAGGTCATTGCTCGAAGGCAAAGTGGGATGATGGTCAGCTTCAACGCATTCAAATTTGGTTATCTTGTGGTTGTAGCCGGCTTTCACATAAACGGAGTTGTACCCCGACCAATAGCTTTCGGTAGGATAAATTATATTGTCACCCGGTTGCAGCGGCGAATAGTCATAGCCATAAGCATCAGTAGCCACAGAGGCCAAGCTGTTTTCACCCATCCTGATAATGAGATGGAAACGCTCTTTAACCGAGGCATCCACATCTACAACCACATCATCCTTGCCAACGAAAACACGCTGTGACGAAGTATCGGCGGCTTTTCCGTTGATGGTCACATTGTTGATTACAAATCCGTCGTCATCGAACTGCAAGCGATAGTAATGTCCGGCCTCAATGGAATTGGCCTCGTTAAGCACGAAACCTGCCACATCCGACGGAGACCATCCGTCATCGGGATAAACCTGCAATTTCACCGCATCCTTCATCTCTTCTGGAATGTTGATGGTGAAATTGGTCTTCAGGTCGGCAGGCCATACGGTGGAGATTTCAAGGCTCTGTCCGTCGGTGGGATTTACAACATATTCGCGCGAATTGTTAAATTCAACAGGCACACCGTCAAGTTCAAACACATAGCAAGGCACATTCTTTGCAGTGAAAGTGAGGGGAAGTTCCGTTGCAGGGTCGAATTTGAATTCCTGTGCGCCTTTCTCCAAAACCTCTTCGGCAAGCCCGTTTCTGGAAACCTTTACAAGAGTGGCATCATCAGTGATATTGAGATTCAATGTGGACGTGCGCGACTCCGACAGGTCGGAGGTAGTGATATTGTACACATATCCGTTCGACCGCTCATAAACATAAAAATAATTGCTCCCCCCTAAAGGATTTATAATCTGCACATTGGCATCATCAGTGCAGGCGATTCCCTCCAGCTTGAAGCCGCCCAACGGCCCGAAGTATACCGAATCGAACTGCACACTGCCCCAACTATAATATCCGGTGATTTCAATTTCATTGTCACCTTTGGAGAGGGTATGCCAGTCGCCATTGTAGCTGACTTTGTACTCCACCGCGTTGTCGCGGTCAACATTTAGCGTCAGCTTAACTTTGGGAAGGTCGTCCTGCGCACTGGCACCAAACGAGCATACTATCCCCACAAGTGCAAGCAAAAACACCGTGTAGAACTTCTTCATACTGCTAAAATTTGATTAGGGTTTATTATTGTTATCCTTAGAACTCATTATAATCCGACTGACTGAAACCATCTTCAATAAAAAGGCAGGATGGCTTCACCGTTTCAGCTATGCATATTTCAAGAATACAAAATCCCTTTGCCGCATATCGGCTGGAAATTTCAGCAAAGATAACATACCACACCCATTTTCACAATTTTTTTGGTACTTTTTCAAAGCAATATGCCAATCTTTTGCAAAAAAACGCGTCACAGCAAACCAAACCGCTTTCACCGGTGTTTTCAAATCGTCAGTAAACTTTAATTTAACTAAAGAATTATTATACGATTTCAACTATGAAGAAGTTTTTACTTGCAATTGCAACCGCCATCGCCGCCACATTCGGGATGTCGGCACAAAGCGCCGACATCACAATCGGTTACGGAGGCTACACACAGATGGATGCCACAAACTGCCACGACGGCTGGCACCACGTGAACAATGCCTGGGGTGCCGTGACCGCAGGGGTTAACTTCCATGTGCTGCGCAACTTCGCCCTCGGCCCGAGCTACACCTTCTCGTCGTGCACAACCAAGGGGGGCCCCGACCATTCGTCGATTGCCTACCACGCGGTGATGCTCAACGGACGCTACAGCTACTGGCATAACCGCATCGTGACGCTCTACGGGCATGTGGGCGTTGGTGCAATCATCTCCCATATGATGCCCAAACATCACGACAGCTACAACAAGGCTTATTTCGCCTACCAGTTCACCCCGCTCGGTGCCGAGGTTGGCATCTCACGCTCCGCCACCCTCTACGGCGAACTCGGCTTCGGTGCCCAGGGCCTCCTCCAGGTAGGCTTCCGCTTCCGGATATAGCATTTTCAAGACGAAAGACGAAAGACGAAAGCGATAATACTTAATCTGGCAGGTTGCCATATATGATTGGCAGCATCGCAAGGTGTTCTCGCTTTCGTCTTTCCGTCTTTTGTCTTTTGTCTTTTCGTCTTTTGTATAATAAAAACTACCTTTGCAAAACATACCCCACACCGCTATGCAACAGATTTTCGAACGCACCTATTTCCTCACCCCTGCCGAATGCAACCCGCATGGGCGTATGCCCATAACACTGCTCATAAACCGCCTCATAGAGGTTGCGACGCTACATGCCAATGAAATCGGCATAGGATACGCATCGCTGGTCGACTACAATGAGACATGGGTGCTTTCGCGTGTGGCAACCGAAATGAGGCTTTATCCCGGAGTGAACGACCACTACACCGTGCGCACCTGGATTTCATCAATCAGCCGGCTGTTCTCTGAACGCGATTTCGAGATTCTCGACGGAGACGGGCAAACCATTGGCCACGCACGCACCGTCTGGGCGGTGCTCAACACCGTAAGCCGCACCGTGGCCGACATATCCCGCATGGCATGGGTGGCCGATTTCATCCCGGCCGACAAGCTATGCCCTGTGGAAAAGCCCTCGCGGCCACGCCCCCTCACCGACTGCCGCACCGAACGCTACCGATTCACCTATTGCGACATCGACTTCAACCGCCACGTAAACTCATCGCGCTACATTGAGTTGCTGCTGAACCAGTGGGACCTCGATTTCCACGACCGAAACCGCCTCACACGATTCGAGATAGCCTATCTGCACGAAGCCTACTTCGGCGAAGAGGTGGAAGTGCGCCTCGCCGACGAACCCGCCGCAACCGATACCCCCGGCGGCACCGCCGCCACCCGCGCCGAGCTGCTCCACGACGGCCATCCCCTCTGCCGTGCCCTCCTCCGTTTCTCCCCCAGGGAGTTGGGAGTTGGTAGTTGGTAGTTGGTAGTTATTAGTTATTAGTTATTAGTTGGGAGTTGGGAGTTGAAAGTTTTTAGACATTAGTTGTCGGGACCGCCAATTGCCGGGACTTCAAGGCAGCAGCTAAAAACTAGCATCTAAAAACTAACAACTATGAATCTTTTTCCCTACCTTTGCACATTGGAAAAAGCAATGTGCCATGGCCACCACCAGGATAGCCGCGATTTTGCGCGCGGGAGCGTTCTCTCCCAACCACATAGGCAACGATGCCACGATAATGAACACCGTGGCCGAGCAACTGCGTAAACGCGGCTGCGAGGTCAACATCTACAGCGAGGAGCAGTTTGCCGCCGGCCGCGTCAGCGAGCCGGTAATCATTAACATGTGCCGCGAGGAGCGTTCCACAGCCATGCTGCAACGCCTCGAGGACGAAGGCACACTGGTAATAAACTCCGGCTACGGCATTGAAAACTGCATCCGTGAGCGCCAGGCGCGAATCCTTCTGGGGAGCAACATCCCCTACCCTGAAAGCATCATAGTCGACACCGACGAGGTGGTGAAATCCCGCCTGCAGCGTCTCGGGATGCAACAATGCTGGATTAAGCGCGGCGACTTCCACGCCCAGCACGCCGAGGATGTGAGTTACGTGCGCTCACCCCACGAGGCACAGGACGTGTTGCAGGAATATTTCCTGCGCGGGTTCCGGCGTGCGGTAATCTCGCGCCACCTCCCAGGCCAGCTCGTCAAATTCTATGGCGTGGCCGGCACTCCGTTTTTCCATTGGTTCAAGCCCTTTGAGCCTGAAACGCCGAAGTCGGCGCGCACCGACGAATCGCACCGCGCCACCGACGAGCAGCTGAAAGCAATCTGCCGCCGCGCAGCCCGAGAACTGAACCTCACGGTCTACGGCGGGGAATGCATCCAGGCCGACGACGGCACCCTCTCCATCATCGACTTCAACGACTGGCCAAGCTTCTCGGCCTGCCGCGCCGAAGCCGCCACCAACATTGCAAAGGCGGTGATGACCGCCATAAAGGAGCACAACAGCAAAACATGACCACTCACGACACCGACAACGATACCACCTCACGGGCGGAAGCCCCCACCACGGCTCCCAAAGGATGGAAGCGCATCACCGACAAACTGCTGCACGGCGCAGGGATATTCACATTCCTGCGCTCGTCGGCATCATCGCAGGTTTCGTCGTGGACCGACATGGGCGTGTGCTTCGTGTTCTACGCCTGGGTGTTCCTCCCGCTGGGAACCTCGCCCATGCGCTCCTTTCTCGCCACAGCCATAGGCCTGGTGGTGGGAGGTGTGGTCAACTGCTGCATCAACTACAAGTTCACGTTCCGCGCCGAGCATTGCTCGGTAAAGGCAGTGGCAATAAAATACCTGCTGATATGGGCAGGGAGCTTCATTCTGAACCTCGCCGGGACAACCGCCCTCAACCACATACTACAGCAAGTGACCTGGCTCGGGCATATAGGCATCCGCCCCGACGGGGTGTTCGCCTTCTCGCGCCTCAGCGTGTCGCTGGTGGTGTCGCTGGCATGGAACTTCCTGCTGCAAAAGAACTTTGTCTACGTCCCCACGCGCTTCGACCCCTGTGCAATCCGCATCGTCGATGCCCTGACGTTCAACAAAATGAAAAAACAAACGAAATGAGCAATAAGAACCGCTACAACAAAGAACGCGACGGCCTGCAGCAAGGCATCTACGCCGTCATAAACCCATTGGTGCGACTGATGATACGCCTGGGCGTAACACCCAACATGGTAACAACCATAGGCCTGCTCGGCAACCTCGCCGCAGCCGCAATAATCGCCTATGCGGGCTATGACGCGCAAAACAGCGGCAACCCCCGCTTCGACCTCATCACC
>WSMN01000012.1 GCA_013316535.1 Muribaculaceae bacterium
CAATGGCTCGTTGACAACGAGCCTGCCGTTGACCGTTTCAATGTGGTAAAGGGGTAGTGTAGCCGGGGGTGGTGGAGATGGCGGGAGCTGATGATGGTGGCGTGTGGATGGTGCGGAGGAGGGTCTGGAGGGTGGCTTCTGATGTTTCCTTGTTTTTGAGACCGCATTCCCACAGGCGTATTACCCGCCAGCCCCGGAGGCGCAGTTCCACTGCAACGCGCATGTCGCGGGCTTTGTTAAGGTCGATTTTGCGCTGCCAGAATGTGCTGTTTGTGGATGGAAGGTGACTGAATTGGCACCCCTCATGCCCGTGCCAGAAGCATCCGTTGATGAAGATGGCTGTGTGATATTTCGGCAATACGATGTCGGGGGTGCCGGGAAGACGACGGTCATGGATGCGGAACCGCAAGCCGTTGGCAAATAAGAATTTCCGCACAATAATTTCGGGGCGTGTGTTCTTCCCCTTTATCGCCGCCATACAGCGGTGGCGTTGCTCCGATGTCAACTTGTCGGCCATGGAAATTAAGACCAGAGACGGAAAGACCAAAGACTAAAGCGATAATCCCTGTCGTTAAGAGGGCGTGCTATATGGGTTATAAATTTTATAAGACTTATAAGCTCATAAGATTTATAAAATGTATAAGATTTATAACCCGGTTAGAGGAGGGACTTCTGAATAACGGGGATGGCGTCGGTGGCATTTTGGTCGGCGCGGGCCGGCACGATTGTTGCGAAGTTATGGTCGAGCCAATAGAGGTCTGTATCAGGGTTGCCGATTTCTTCATTCACTATCCGGCCTGTGAGCCAAAAGAATGGCTTGCCGTGTGGGTCGAGGTACTCCTGATATTCTTCGGTCCAGTGGCTTTTGGCGGCACGCACAACTTTCATGCCTTCTATTTTAACCTTAGCGGGGAAATTGACGTTGAGGCACACCCCTTCGGGCAGTCCCTGGGCGAGTACGCGCCGAGTGATATGGACGATATGAGGGGTGCATTCTGTAAAGTCGGCTTTGAGCGAATGGTGGAGGAGTGAATACCCCACCGACGGGATTCCTTGCATGCAACCTTCAAAAGCCGCTCCCATGGTGCCTGAATAGATTATCGAGTTGCCGGCGTTGGAACCGTGGTTCACCCCCGACAGGAGCAGGTCGGGGCGGCGAGGGAGGATGTGGTGCATGGAGAGTTTCACACAGTCGACCGGGGTGCCTGTGACGGAAAACATACGTGCGCTGTTATAGGCTTCGTGTTCGGTGATATGCAACGGTGCGTTGACGGTGAACGCCGATGACTGCCCGGAATGCGGGTGGCGCGGAGCCACGACATAGATGTCGCCCATATCTGCCACACAGTCTGCCAGGTGATGTATGCCCTTGGCCTCGATGCCGTCGTCGTTGGTGATAAGTATTAGCGGTTTCATGGATGCAAAGATACGCAATTTATTGGAATTATATGGTCGGACGGGATATGTTCCACGGGAAGTCGGGAATGTTCCACGAAGTTATCAACATTCGTGGTCAGTTATCAACAAATAACTTAAATTGACGAAAAGATGTTTTTGCGAGCCATTGAAAATCCGTTACTTTGCATCGTGACGGAATGCCACCGGGCATCCTCTCTATGAACGAACACAAAATGTTGTTATGGGCAAGATAATAGCTATAGCAAATCAAAAGGGTGGTGTAGGAAAGACCACTACCACCATAAATTTGGCGGCATCGCTTGCCAAGCAGGGCAAGCGTGTGCTTATCATTGATGCCGACCCGCAGGCCAATGCCACATCGGGCTACGGAATTGACCCGAGGCAGATGCAATCGTCGATTTATGAATGCCTCGTAGATGATTATCCTATTGACGGCTCGCAGGTGGCCACATGTGTCGAGGGGCTTGACCTGGTGGGGTCGCGCATCGACCTTGCCGGAGCTGAACTGGAACTCATCAACAAGCCCGACCGGGAAAAGGTGCTTGGCCGTCTGCTCTGCGACGTATTGCCGAAATATGATTACATTCTAATTGACTGTTCCCCGTCGCTGGGGCTTATCACTGTGAATGCCCTTACGGCGGCAAACTCGGTGATTATTCCTGTTCAGGCTGAATATTTTGCGCTGGAAGGCATAAGCAAGCTGCTTAACACCATACGTATAATAAAATCGAAACTCAATCCGGCATTGGAAATCGAAGGGTTCCTGTTGACGATGTATGATGCGCGTCTGCGCCTGGCGAACCAAATTTACGAGGAGCTGAAAAGTCACTTCGGCGACATGGTTTTCAACACCGTCATACCCCGCAACATCCGCCTTAGCGAAGCTCCTTCGCACGGGCTTCCCGCCCTGCTCTACGACCCTGAAAGCCGCGGAGCCACCTCCCATCTAATGCTCGCAAAAGAACTAATAGCTAAGACGTAGTTTTTAGTTTTTAGTTGTTAGTTATTAGTTATTAGTTTTTAGCCGTTAGTTGTTGGACAGATGCCTGATATGTTATGTGTACGAGCGATTACAAGAATTTGAAAGTCTGGAGGAAGTCAATGGACTTGGCTTCTGTGATATACAGCTTTGTGAAAATGTTGCCCGGGGAGGAACGATTTGCTTTGGCAGATCAAATGAGGCGTTCGGTGGTGTCTATACCTTCTAATATTGCGGAAGGACAATCAAGAGGTACTCCAAAAGAGTTTGCTCATTTTTTGAGAATAGCCAAAGGCTCCACAAGTGAACTGGAAACGCAGCTTTTGCTGTGTGTGAAGTTAGGCTTTGTCGGTCAAGTCGATGCGCAAAAAGGATTGGAATTGTGTACGGAAGTCGGAAAAATGCTAAGAAGTTTGATGCTGACATGCCTACAAAATGACAAGTCGCAATCATCCACAAATCCCCAACCAGGATTCAACGACTACCCACTAACAACTAACAACTAAAAACTAACAACTAAAAACTAAGATGGCTACACACAGAAACGCACTTGGAAGAGGGTTGGGTACGCTGATCTCGATGGACGACACCCCCGCACGCGGCACATCGGCAATCAACGACATCGCTCTTTCCCAAATATCACCGAATCCCGACCAGCCGCGCCGCACGTTTGATGAGACGGCACTCGACGAGCTGGCCGCATCAATCCGTGAACTCGGCATAATCCAGCCTCTGTCGCTGCGCAAGACCGGCACCGACGCCTATCAGATAATTGCCGGTGAACGACGCTACCGCGCTGCGCAGAAGGCGGGCCTTACCTCCGTGCCGGCTTATATCCGCACGGCAAATGAGGCTGAGCTGACCGAAATGGCTCTGATTGAGAATATCCAGCGTGAAGACCTTAATGCTATAGAGATTGCTCTGACGTTCAAGAAGCTCATCGACCAGTATGACCTCACGCAGGAACGCCTGTCGGAACGTATCGGCAAGAAACGCGCCACCGTGGCCAACTTCCTGCGGTTGCTGAAACTGCCCGCCGAGGTGCAGCTCGGCTTGCGCGACAAGCGTGTCGACATGGGGCATGCCCGCGCGTTGCTGTCGGTTGACAATCCGTCGGTGCAGCTTAAAATTTACAAGGAAATCCTGAAGCAAGGGCTTTCGGTGCGCAAGGTAGAGGAACTTGCCAAGGCTTATCAGGATGGGAAATTGAAGAAAGATGAATCGGAAGGCAATACGTCATCGGCCGGCCGCTACGCCAACCATGATTTCGACCTGTTGAAAAAGCATCTTTCGGCGGCCTTCCAGGCTCCCGTGAAATTCTCATGCGACCGTAAAGGTAAAGGCCAGATTACATTTTCTTTCGGTAACGAGGAGGAGCTGGCGCGCCTCATCACACTGTTCGACACCCTCAAGAATCCATGATGTGGTAGAGACGGCATTTATGCCGTCTTGTAACCTCCTTGGTTTCAGGGGGCGATAAGTGCAAGACCCTGAAACAAGACACCATGAATGGTGTCTCTACTTGCGGAAGATACGGCGAAAACGTTCTTTCAGGCGGCGGTTGCGCTCCCATTTGTGCCGCCAACGCAGCACGTGGTATGAGCTTTCGTTGAAATCATATCCGCTGTGCCACATGTAGTGAGGCACGATGTCGGTGAGATTCCAGGCACTTACCCCTAATTGGAAAAATGCCCGCATGGCCTGCGGCATAGTGGGAACCTTGCCCGTTTTCATGCGGTTTATGTCGATTATGGCAAATGTGGGACGGTCGTTCAGGTTATGATAGAAAATGTTGCCGGAATTAAGGTCGAGCGGCACTATCCCTTTTTGGTGCATATCGAAAATGAACTTTGCCAGGAATATACAAAGTTTTTTCTTGCTCTCGGCAGGGAAATCTGGGTTGTATATGTCGACGACCAGGGGAGCATCGATGAATTCCGACAGGAAGTAGCCGCGACGGAAAATGCCCAGGCGGCTTTTTTCGGCATAAGCCACAGGAGTGGCGGTATAGATGCCGTTGGCGAGCAGGAATCCGGCGTGTTCGTAGGCACGCTGCGCCTTGCTCTTGCGCAGCAGCGTGTAGATGATTCCGTTGAACAATCCTGTTGGCTTGAATTTCTTCAATACATAAGGCTTGCCGTTGATTTCGATTTTTTCTACCGTGTTACGTTTGTTGCAGTAGGTCAGCAATGGAGTGTAGGTGCCATTCAGCACACGCTCTATTGCCGTGCGTTCGTTCTCGTATTTCGGGCTTATGATGACTTTCATTCCTGGGGGACGGTGGGGTTGTCGAGATATTGGTTCACACCTTTTTCGCACCATGTGCGGTGTTCTCGGCGTGTTTGCTCCAGCAACTCGTTGTTGCGGGCGAATGAGTCGGACTTTTTGGATGACGGGTGCCACATGTGGAAGCACACCGCCATGTGGCGTATCTGCAATGGGCGCACGCCGTTGTTCATCAGGCGTGCCACCAGGTCGTGGTCTTCGCATCCCCAGCCGTTGTATGTGTCGTCATAGCCGTTTACGGCCATGAAGTCGGAACGCCAGAACGCCATGTTGCATCCCCGGTACTTTAAGGATTCAGAGGGCAATCTGTTGAAAAACGCTGCAAGTAACGATGAGCGTATGGCGTTTTTTCGGTTTGCGATTCCTTTTGTTAACGGGCCAATACGCATGGCCGGGTTGGCATAGACTTTCGGGGTGAGTTTTTGGTTCAGAATCACCCGGCTTCCACATGCGAATCTTCCGGGCCGTGCATAGCACATATGGTCGGCAATGAAATGGGGTTCAATGAGGATGTCACCGTCAATCTGCACAATGTAATCGCCTGTTGAGCGGGATATCGCTTTGTTACGGATGGTTCCGGCGCGGAATCCTTCATTGGGCTGCCATGCGTGAACCACAGGATAATCCACCTGTTCCCGGAACGCCTCTATAACTTCGCGTGTTCGAGGGGTGGTGGAGCCGTCATCGGCAATGAGCACTTCATGTGGAGGTATTGTCTGGTTCAATACCCCTTTTAGGCATGCTTCCAATGCTTCAGGGGAATTGTATGTTGAGATGAGCAGGGATACTTTCATTGTTGTGCGGGTAAATGAGAGAAATGGAAAATCTTATCTAACTCGTAGATGGCAATCAGTTTCCTTTTATTGGATGTGGAACCTGGCGACAGCATTTCAAGATTACGCGATATTTGCGGATGCTGTGTCATGAGGCCTGGGAATTTGCGCAGACGCTTGAACAAACGGCCTGCAATTATTTTCCGTTGTATGGCTGATAGATTCAAAAAGTCGGCCATGCCTGTCACCACTGAAAGCCCCTCCACATACGTTAGTCCGGCTTTAAATGCCGTAGCGGATACCTTGGCTTGGTGTTGCCTGAAATAATTCAGCTTGCGTCGCACTTCTATGCCCTTTCCTCTGCGTGCCATTTCAGACCAAAAAAGCCAGTCGCCGCATAATCTCATGGATAGTTGCGCTTTTATCTCTGGAGCCATGTTGCGTCTGAATACCACCATCGATGCGTTATAAATCAGACAATTGCGGAGTAACTTTTTTGCCACGAGCTCATATGGGGTGTATGTGGTGGTTTCCGTGGCGTGTCCGGGCCATTTGTCCCAGTCGGCACCGGGAATGTCGGCACCGTCCTTATCAACGATGTGGGAACCGCAGAAAGCCATTGCCGCCGAGGGGTTGGCATCGAGCTGCGTCACGAGGGTGGCGAGGAAATCATTATCGGCGAAATCGTCGCTTTCGGCAATCCACACATATTCCCCTTGCGCGAGTTCCAGGCCGTGTTTCCATTGCACGAAAGTGCTGCCCGAATTTTCGGTGTTGAAAACCACATGGCTCACCTTGGGGTGGTTGCGGTAGCTGTCGATAATAGAGCGGCTGTCGTCGCCGGAGCAATCGTCGAGCAGAATAAGTTCGAAATCGCCCATCGTTTGTTGCAACACGCTGTCGATGCGCTGCCGCAGGTACGGTGCATGGTTGTAGTTGGGTATTATTACGGAAACCTTGGGGTACATAGTGTTGGCTGTCATCCTTTCTTTGCACAAAGATAGCAATTGTTTCTCAATGCTCGCTCATATGCCGCTTCGGATGGTTGATTAATGCTGGATTGTTGCCTGCGGGGCATCAAAGAGGAGTTTCCTGGATGTGATGCGAGGCCTGGTCACGTATTCCGGCGAAAGGATGTCGCGGGTTGGGTCGTAGGTTGGAGTGGAGATTCTGCCAAGACCGACCAAGGCATGGGAAATGTCGGCGAGTGTCCCCGGGAGTTTTGACGCGTTGCGGATGGCCTCGGCGGCTGAAGGGTTATTGGAGATGAATGAATCTGACATCCACACGAACAACGGTATGGCATTTATGTGGTCGAGGTATTCACGTTCGTGCCCTGCCATGGGGAGCGGGCGATGTGCCTCGGGGCGGTAGTCATATATTTCTTCCCCATGGTCGGGGAAATAGACAACTACGGCATCCGCGTGGCGGTAGCGCTGGATAATCCTGGTCACCACGCTGTCGTTATAGAATGTGGCGTTGTCGTAATCGGCGATTCGTTGTTTCATCTCATCGGTGAGCCATGGTCTGCCGGAAACCGGGATTTCATTTGGTGTGAATCGTTTCCATTGAGGTGAATCAGGTATGTCCGGCCACAGGTGCTGGGCTGCAAGATGGTAAATAGTGAGGGCCTTACGGTTTAGCGGCATGTCCATCTGCTCTGTTTCTTCTACGAATGTCAGGTCGGACTGCCAGCGGTTTTTGTAGTCGGCTATATCGTAGCATCTCTGTGTGAGTACAGGGTTAAACAGCATCCGCCCCAAGGCAAATGAATATATGGAGGAATTGCCGGTTTGCTGATTGTCGAGGGCATATACGTTATACCCGGCCTTTTTGAATACAGCCGGGAGGCTCACGGTGCTGCCCCACGATTCCCCTATGCCGTCGTGATTGAGCGATACTATTGCCCTGACGGATGCCGAGGTGTTGTGGAATGGCGACATCATGTCGGTGAATGTCACAAGGTTGCCACGCCGGAGTTCCTGGCTTAGACGGGGATTGGTGTCCAGGGGATAGCCATACATGCTGCTGTGGTTGCGGATGAATGACTCCCCGATGATACACACAATTTGCAGACTGTCGGATGCCGAGCTTGTTGCCGTCCCGTTTTCAAGAAAATCAGTTTGCAGCTGTTCCCATTCGCTTATGTCGTGTGACACCAGGGCGGCAGATTGGCAGGAAAACAACAGGCGTGTAACATTATCGCTCCATTCGGGGAACTGGTTGTGAGTGCCTACGAAATATTGCAGCTCCAGGTGCGTGGCGGACTGAAGCATCTTGATTACAAAAAACATGTTGACCCCGCCCCCGATAATACCCAAAGACAGGGCAATGAATATTGAAGTATCAGCTAAGAGCCTGGTTACAGTGTGTGAGGTGATGATGCGGTTGATTCTTTTGCGATAGTATTGTGCCAAACCGAACAATGCCATTATGGCGAGATACGCGAAAGTTATTTGCCTGAATATTTTTGCGCACAACAGCATTTGGGTGATGTTGCAGACTTCGCGGGTATTGGTCTCAGATGCCATTACCATGAGCGTGGGTGAGATGTGCATCCCCCATTTCCCGAATGCGTATCCCTCGACAAGGAACAATACCGACAACATTCCTGTCAGCAATCCCCGTGCTACCCCACGCCATTTCCCTTTCGGGACAGTTAGCATAAGCCACGACAGGCAATAGGCAATTGCAATCCCGTTCCCGAATCTCACGAGCCATGACTGGAGGTATGGGACTTCACTTTCAAATGTTTTCACGAGCCAATAGCCCGATGAACCGGTCATGAGTGACGCGAGTAAAATGAAAGGCCATTCTTCCCTAACAGGTTTAAGCACCCACGAGAGAAATGTTTTAAATTTAAAATGTGGGGGGGTGAGTTGTGTCAGATTGTTGCTGCGGCGATGTGCGGTCATTTTGCGGTATCCATTTATTTGTACTGCAAAATTACACATAATCAATTGAAAAATATTACCTTTGCTTGAAATGCATGTTGAGATGGATAAGGTAAAACGGTATATCGATGTATATGTTCCTGTCACGGGATGTAGTTTACGATGCCCTTATTGTTACATAACGATTCATCGTAAGTTCGACAGCAAGATTAAAGATTTCCGTTATACGCCGGAAGAAGTGCGCACGGCTCTTTCGCGTAAGCGGCTTGGAGGTACCTGCCTTATCAACCTTTGTGCGGGTGGTGAGACATTGTTGACACCTATGACTGTGGAGTATGCAGAAGCATTGCTTGAGGAGGGTCACTATGTGATGATTGTAACTAACGGCACTGTGTCGCTTAGTTTCGATTTGTTGTCGGAATTACCCCTCCGGTTGTTAAATCATCTGTTTTTTAAGTTTTCATACCATTATCTGCAACTGAAAGAGCGTGGTTTGCTTGATAGGTTTTTCAATAACATAAAGGCTATGCGTGATGCCGGTGCGTCATTCACTTTGGAGGTTACCCCTTATGATGAATTGATACCCTACATAGATGAGATGAATGACCTTGCTGTGGAACAACTCGGCGCATTGCCGCATTTCACCATTGCCCGCGATGAAAATAACATGAAGGATATGCCGAAGCTCACAAAAATGAACGATGACGATTACCGTGCCACCTGGGGCCGGTTCGGCTCGCCGCTGTTCGATTTCAAAATGAGCATTTTCCAAAAGCGACGTCGTGAGTTCTGTTATGCCGGGGATTGGGTGTTTTACGTGAGCCTTGAAGACGGGATGATGTATACATGCCATGAAACCCAGCATCCGGGTGTGGACATATTCACAGACCCTTCAAAGCCAATCCCGTTCTGCCCTGTGGGGAACAATTGCAAGGCTTGCCATTGTTGGAACGGCCATTCGTGGATTGCTCTTGGCGCGATTCCCGAATTGAACACGCCCACTTATGCCGACCTGCGTAACCGTTGTTGCCCTGACGGCACCGAATGGCTGAAACCGGAAATGAAGCACATGATGGATTCCAAGCTCAATGAAAGCAACCCCGAACTGTCGGCATGGGGAAATTTCAAGGTGAATGCAGCCGCCGGCCGCCATTGGCATTCCAACCTGCGCCGAAGTGCCGCCATGTTGCTCGGCGACCTGCGGCATAAAAAGTTGACCAAACTTCCATCTGAAGATGAATAATAACCCTCTTGTCAGTGTGATAATTCCGGTATACAATGCCGAAAAATATCTTGCCTGCACTGTTGAAAGTGTGTTGGCCCAGACCTATCGTAATATCGAAATCCTGTTGATTAACGATGGGAGCACAGACAATAGCGAGAAAATAATCAGAGATTTCGCATCGCACGACACACGTATAATCTCCAAAACCACCATGAACCAAGGCCCTTCGAAGGCACGCCTGACAGGAATAAGCCTGGCTAAAGGAGAATATGTGCATTTTCTTGACAGCGATGACCTCATGGTCCCTGACGCAATAGAGCGTTCTGTTGCGAGGGCTGTTGAAACTGATGCCGACATTGTGATACCCAAATTCTGGTTCCAATGGCTCAATGGGACACGCACAGAATCGTTCGGGACATCGTCTCCTGTTATGGAGGGAAAGGCTTATTTAAGGGATGCGCTTATGGGAAAAGGGTACTGGTGCGTGTGGGTGCTGACACGGCGCTCGCTCTACTCCGCCATAACAGATAAAGCCACAGATATATCATTTGGAGAGGATGCCATATGGAAAACCCAGTTGCTTCTGTCGGCGAACAAGGTGGCCGGAATCGATGTGCCCTTGGTCATATACAACGAGAGGCCATTGTCTTTGTCGCATTCCACTTCGCATAATGCAGCAAGATTTGCGGAGTTCAAGCGGTACGTGGGATGGATTTATAAATACATTAATGACGAGGGACTACAGGAATATATGGATGAAGCATTGGCCGTGTTCCACGTGAATAACGTATGCCAGCAGATGTCGTGGCGCTGTTTCGAGGGAATAGAGGATGGACTTGACAAGATTTGTTCCGACCTTTCGCGCTACCCCGATTTGTTGAAATCGTTGCGTCGCAGGCATAGGAAGATAATCAGGGCTTATCGCAGATTCAAGACACTGGGAATGTTGCGTTTGAAATGGTATGCACTGCGGGGTAAATTGTAATGCTGTCGTGATGGTAGAGACGAACAAAGGGTTGCGGAACAGGGAACTGCTTCTGTCGGTTATTGTGCCGGTACACAACGTGGAGCGTTATTTGTCGGATTGTGTGGAGTCGCTTGTAGCGCAAAGCATGGCTGAACAAATGGAGGTCATTCTTGTGGAGAACGGCAGCACGGATAGCTCGGAGGCATTATGCCGCAGACTGGCTGCGACATATCCCATGGTGAGAGTTGTCGTAAGCGACATGGTAGGTTTGTCGGCAGCACGTAATTTCGGGGTGTCACATGCACGTGGAAAGCTTGTGGGATTTGTTGACTCCGATGATTATGTGGAGCCGGAGATGTTCAGCTGTCTTGTGGATGCCAAACTTTCCACGGGAGCGGATATTGCATATTGCAATTATATGCTTGAATATGACGACGGGCGGTGCGAACGCCCCTTTCCCGACACCGGAAACGTTGTGGTGCGCTCTGTAGCCGATGTTGTCGGCGACATAATCGCAGAACGTTCCACCTCATCATCGTGCGTGAGGATTTATAACCGGGATTTTTTCAATTCACGGCAGTTTCCGGTTGGGGAGTACTATGAGGACCATTCCACGGTTTATCGCTGGATGAGTGAGATGCAACGTATTGTGCATGTTGATAGTGCGTTGTACCACTATCGGATGCGTTCGGGCAGTATTACCTCCACGACAAACAGCAATACCAAGAAAATCCTTGATTTTTTCAATGCCGATTACGGGCGCATGGAATTTGCAGGAAGTTATGCGGGGTTCTCTCGGCGTCAGCGTAACGATGCCATGCGGCATATCGTTCGGAATCTGATGAGGCACATGCGCGATTATATTGTCGCCGGTGCAACAGATGGAGAAAACGACAAGCTATTGGCGTACATGCGTATGCAATGTAGGCAAGCTCTTGCCTTGCCTATGCCGGTTGTTGGGTTCGGCGCATGGAGGAGGCTGCGTCACATGGCATATTTTTGGCATAGCTACTATTCGCACTATGCCCGTAGGTGACATCACGCAGTGGGCGTTCTATCGGTCGTTCCCGGCATCGGTTCTGTCAAAATGACGGATGATGCCGTTTGACCGCCAACAGAACATGCGGCTCAATATGCGCCATTTGAACTTTCTGTCCTGCATGTACCTGATGGCCGGTTTGACGGAACGGGGGATATAGGGAGCGGCGAGGCATTCATTTAGGAACTTTGCATAATCGGCCATAAATGTCTCCGGATCACGAAGCTCGCCAAGCCGCCTGGTGAGACGGTAAACGTATGTCAACACTCTTGAATACTGATGCACATCGGTGATTACCGGCAGATAGTCGCGGAATATGGCCAAATGTGAACGGAAACTCCTGTCTTTAAATTTCTGGTGGGTTAATGACTCTCCGTTAAGGTGGTAAATATAAGTTGGGGTGAGGCAGAATGCCACGGAACGTATGTGGCGCGAGGCCATGAATCGCCAATGTTCATCCTCGTGCATTATTCCTGGTTTGAACATCAAGCCGTGTTGTATCAGGAATCCTTTATTTACCAGCCAGTTGCATCCTGTGACTGGCACATCTCCGACCAAGTGTTTCTGAATCCATTTCCTGTCATCGGAATATTCAGGGAAGCCATATTGGGCAAGATTGAGATAGCGATATTGCGGTATGTCTGAACATATATTACCAAATACGACATCCACGCCACAATAACGGTGTGCCATCGACGAAAGCGCTTGCATGGAATCATGGGGTAATTCGTCGTCGCTGTCGAGGAAAAACAAATAGTCGCCCGAAGATGCGTTTATTCCGGTGTTGCGTGCGCCGGAAAGCCCTTTGTTGCATTCATGGGAGATGATTTTGAAATCAATACGACCGTCGTATGCGTTGAGCAGCCGGGATATGATTCCCATGCTGTTGTCTGGGGTTTGGTCATTTATAATGAGGCATTCTATTTCACATTCGCATTCTTGCGCCATCACCGATGCAAGACACCTCTCTACATATCGTTCAACATTGTAGACAGGGATTATTATTGATATTTTCATTTGTTTGATTGGGTTGCGGTGAGGTGTCCGATATGCTTTATGAGCCTGTAGGCACGGCGCAAGAACAGGCGCGTGAATATTCTGACAGCGCGAGAAGGGCGGCGTGCATAACCGAACCCGATTCTGGCGAAAAAAGGTAGTGCCGTAGACCTCGACATTCTGTGGAGGAAGCATTGATAGGCTGCTTCCATCTTGCCGGCATCCTTAAAAGGGTGTGTCCCGAGGGTAAGATAGCTTAGTTGACTGAAGATAGAGTGGTAGTCTTTGTCGCCTTTGACTAAGGTGAGGTAGTCGCTGTAGATTTCCAGCCATGACAGGAGGGAGCGGTCTTTGTAGGGGGTCTCTGTTATGGAGCCCGGATTGCGATAATAAATGTAAGTGGGGGTATCGCAGAATGCTATGTTTTGAATCAAATGTGCCGACATGAATTTCCAATGTTCGTCCTCATGGATGATTCCTTCTTTGAACCAAAGCTGATTGCCAATAAGGAAACTTTTGCGAATCAGCTTGTTCCATGATGTGGCGGGGATGTCGGTCAGCATGTGATGGTGAATCCATGCGGAATCGGATGAAAACTTCGGGAAATTATAGCGGGAAAGTTCGAGGTAGCGGTATTTTTCATCGGTCACGACGATATTACCCTGCACTATGTCAACCCCGGTGTGTTTCTCGGCCACATAAGCCAGTGACGAGATGCAGCCGGGCGTTATTTCGTCATCGCTGTCAAGGAAATAGACGTAATCGCCGGTTGCATTCCGTATGCCGGTGTTGCGTGCGCCTGACAAACCTTTGTTAATCTCGTGTTCGATTATCTTGAAATCTATCTTTCCGTGATATTGGCTTATTATCGCCGATACTTTGGCCATGCTGTCATCGGGTGTGCAATCGTTGACGATGATGCATTCAATCTGGCCGTGGTAATCTTGTGAAACCACGGAATTGAGGCAGCGTGCGATGTAGCGGGAAACGTTATAGACGGGAATGATGATGGTGATTTTCATGCGTGGCCAGTGAAACTTTGCAAAAGTAGCTAAATTTGGTTATATTTGCAATATACAACAATATGCCCATGGAAGCTCCTGTTCTCAACGATATTAAACTGGAAGAGTTGCGTGCCTTGATAAGGCAATCGCTTGTACCGCTGATTAATAATGACTATGTGCTGCTTGATTTGCCGTATTATGAAAACCCAGGCGACACGCTGATCTGGGAGGGGACGCTTAATTTCCTTGGCGAACTCCCATGGAAAATGCGTTATGCCACCGGGAAGGATAATTACCGAAAGCCCCATGTCGGCAAGGGAACGGTGGTGCTGTTGCAGGGGGGAGGCAATTGGGGGGACCTTTGGCCGGAGCACCAGCGTTTCAGGGAACGTGTGATAAGGGAATTCCCGGATAATCCCGTGGTGGTGCTGCCGCAGAGTGTGCATTATGACGATACGGAGAACCTTAGGCGGGATGCGGCATTTCTAAAGGATTATCCGAATGTGGTTATATGTTTGCGCGATAAGCATTCGTTCGAGATTCTAAGCGATGTTGTGCCTAACAGATTACTGTTGGTTCCTGATATGGCTTTCTTTGTGGATGCTCGGAAATACGCTGACGAGGTGGAAGAGGGAGACGGAACATTGTATCTACGCAGGGTGGACAAGGAGGCTCCCCCCCGGTTGTGTAAAGAAATTCCGGCTGATGCAGATGTGCATGACTGGCCGACGATTGAGCGGTGGCCGCAGGAGCTTCACGATGGATTGCGACGGAAATTGAGACGTTGCCGCAAAATAAAGCGATGGACGGGCATTGACCTGTCAGGGAAATCGATTGACCGTTATTGGCATGATGTGATGCGTCCTGCCTATTTGAGAAGTGGCATTGGTTTCATCAGCCGCTATTCCATCATATATTCAACGAGGTTGCATGTCACAATACTCGGGATGTTGCTTGGCAAAAAGGTTCATGTGCTTGATAACAGCTACGGAAAGACCAAAAATCTGCTGGACACCTGGTTATGACGGTTCCTCGCCATGCGGGGTAAAACAACGCCGGTGTGTCAAAATTCTGAATTTTGACACACCGGCGTTCTATAAAGTTAGATTGGAATCAGGCTTTGGAGGCTAGGGGGGAGGGGGTGGTGTAGGCGCGGGCGGCGAGTTCTTTGTCGAACATGTAGAGGCCATAGCCGTTGTCACCGATCTTTTCGAGGGCATCGATGTAGCCGCGGGCGGTCTCTTCTTCCTCAACCTGCTCGTTGATGAACCACTGGAGCATGTTTTGGGTGGCGTAGTCTTTCTCCTCTACGGCGATTGCGTAGATTTCGTTGATTAGTGCGGTCACCTTCTGCTCATGGGCGAGGGTCGCCTTGAAGGCTTCGGCGGGGCAGCACCATTCGGTGTCAACGCCGTCGATGGGGCGAAGCAGCACCTTGCCGTCGCGGGAGTTGACATAGTTCATGAAGATGGTGGCGTGGTCCTGTTCTTCCTTGAACTGGATGGCGAACCAGTTGGCGATGCCGTCGTAGCCTTTGTTGGCGAAGTGCATCGACATTGATAGATAGAGGTAGGCCGACCAGAATTCGGCGTTTATCTGGGCATTGATAGCCTCTTCAACTTTCTTGTTAAGCATTGTAATGGTTATTTAGTTGGTTTTTATTTTAAAATACGTAAGGCTCCTGGACGATATCTGTTCCCGGCTGTCGCCTCCCCCCGCAGCGTTGCTTACAGCTTGAACCTAAAAACTAATGACCAATGACCACAACCTTAAAACCTGTAGGCGATTTTTGCAAGGATGTTGCAACCGTGGAATTCCTTTATTAGAATGTAGTCGGCTGTCAGTCCGAGTCCGAGGGTAGGGGTTACGGCCATCCCTATGCCTGCCCCAAGGTTGATGCCGAAGCGGCTGACGCGAGTGCCTACGTCATCGTGACTTCCGGGTGTGTCGCCGGAGTGATGGTTCCAGCTCGAGTAGTTTATGCCGGCCAGTGGGAAAATCTCCCATTTCTGCCCGATGGGTATGGGTACCTGGGCATTCAGGTTTATCATCAGGGCATCGGTGTTGTCATGGCGGAACACGTATCCAACGTTGGGAGCGAGCCTCAAGTGGCGGTTGAACCGATAGGTGAACTCGATTCCGGCCAAGGCCGATTGGTTGTAGGTGATGTAGCCGGCTTGCAGGCCAAGGCTTTTCTGGCCGGTGAATTCATCGGCCGATGCCGGGTTTAATGGTGCCGTGGCGGCACAGATTGTCAAGAGGGTAGCTATGCGTAGTCTGGGTGTCATTGCGGTGCGTGGGTTGCAGGGTGCGCGCCCGGGATTAACGTGAAATCATGCGCGTGGAGCGCACAGGGAGGCTCTGTGGAGCCTTGGCTCTGCTGTTGAGCAAAGTTAACTATTCCCTGTGATATAACAAACAAAACGGAAAAATTCCTTAACTTCGCAATGTGAAATTGCTTTACCGAGTTTTGCGGTTTTTTGCGGTGATTGTCCTTTGCTTGCTTGTGGTGGTTCCCGCAGTCACTTACGTGGCCTTGTCGCTTACGTCGGTGCAACGCGACATAGCGTTGCGCTGCGAGAAGGAATTGTCGGGGTTGCTCGATTGCAGGGTGACTATCGGCAGCCTCGGTATAGTTCCGTTCAACAGGGTGGTGCTAAGGAATGTGGCGGTGGAAACCGCTCCCGGCGATACGGCGCTTACGGTCAGGCGGCTCGGCGCGGGTGTGCAGCTGTTGAGCGTGTTGTCGGGAGGCCCGGTTGTTGTGGATTATGTCGAACTTATCGGTATGGATGCGCGTCTGTCGCGCGACAGCATTGGCTCGCCTCTTAATATACAGTCTGTCATAGAGGCTCTTAAGCCTAAGGACAACACTAAGCCCCCAACGGCATTCGACTTGCGGATAAACACCGTGTTGTTGCGTTCTTCGAAAGTGAGCTATGATGTGCGTTCCGAGCCATTGACGGAGCGTTTTAATCCAAATCATATCAGGGTGTCGAACCTGCGTGCCGATTTGCGTGTGCCACGTTTGAGGAACCGGGATTTCATTGTCAGCATAAAGCGGATGGGTCTGAACGAGCAGAGCGGTTTCAGGCTTGAGAATCTGACGGCCGAGGCCCACATCTCATCGCATGAGCTTCTTCTGAAAGGCTTTTCGATGGCTTTGCCTTCTTCAAATCTGTCGCTTGACGACCTCCGCCTTCCCATTGACGGCTTCGACGGGATAGGGAGGGCTTTGCGAGAGGAGAATGTTGCATTGAATGTGAAGGATGGCAGCTATCTCTCCCCTTGCGATTTCTCGGCATTTGTGCCGCAGCTTGCGCAAATGCGCAAGCGTTTGGAGTTGCGTAGGTTCAACGTCTCCGGCAACTTTGCGGAAGCCGCCGCCGAGGTGCTGATTACCGACGGGGAGGGTATGCGGTTGGTTTTGGAAGGCTCCGCCAGTGATGTCGGGAATGTGAACATGCGCAGAATAAATGTCCCCGTGGTGTCGTTGGAAGTTCCTGGGAGCGAGGTTGCCCGTGTTGCATCTTTTTTTGCGCCGGTTTCATCGCAGGTGGAGAAGCTGGCCGGCTCGATGGGTGAGGTTTCCATTGATGCCTCGCTGGACGGGGCCGGTTCTCGATTCGGTTCCGAGTTTTCGGTGACAACTGCCGTGGGCGGGGCTGATGTGGTTTTGCAATCCGATTTCAAGTCTCCCGATGATTTTACTGTTTCGGGGGAACTGCTCACACATGGTGTGTTTGATGTCGCGGCCTTGACAGGCAATCCGCAGTTCGGCGGTGTGGAGGGCGCGGTAAGTGGCGAGTTCACGCGGAATGGCCGCACAATGGAAGGGAGTGCGGAGGCGATTGTCGACAGTTTCACTTTCAATGGTTACACGTATACGGACTTCAATGCACATGCCGCACTTGATGACGAAATAATTCGCGGCAATGCGAAAATTGATAATGAGGCGATTGCGTTCAACCTTACCGGGGCGTGGTCTTTTGCCCCGAAGCATAAGTTGCTGGAGGTTGAAGGTGTGGTGGAACGTTTTGTCCCGTCGGCAATGAATCTGTGGGGAAGGTATCCCGGTGCGAGCATCAGCGGTGTGGTCGATGTGGCTCTTGAGGGGGAGCGTTTCAGCAATATCCCGGGTTATGTCAGATTGTCGAACGTGCGTTTCTCGCCGGCTGATGCCGATGCGCTCGAATTGAGTTCCCTTTCGCTTGTGGCCGATTCGGCTCGGGTGACATTGCGGAGCGACTATGCCGACGGGGAGCTTTCGGGTGCCTATTCATTCCCGGTGATACCCTCTACTGTCCGCGACATATTGTCGCATTCTCTTCCTGCCGTTATGGGAGAGGGTTTGCACAGAAACAGAGGGAATGACGGGATGTTCAACGATTTCACTTTTCGCCTGACTTTGAAAAATACCGAGCCGCTGGCCGATTTCTTTCATTTGCCGATGAGTGTAATCTATCCTGTGGAAATAACAGGGGAGGTTAGCGACATCTCGCATGACCTTGCGCTGGCGGTGGATGCTCCGTATCTGCGTCAAGGGAACAAGTTGGTTGAGGATAGCCGGTTGTCGGCTTTTGTCAATGGCTCGGAGGGTACCGTTGGCTTGGATTTCACTACGACCGCGCCGACAAAGAACGGCCCGTTGACATTGTTGCTTCAGGCATCGGGACAGCGCGATTATGTTAACACCGGCGTGTCATGGAAGATTGACCGTGACCGTGCTTATGAGGGGGAGGTTGGCGCTGTCACCACTTTTTCACGTGAGGACGACGGGCTGCTGTCGACTCGGGTGAACCTTCTGCCGGGGACGCTGACTTTCAATGATTCCACATGGATTGTGAATCCTGCCAAAATCACCGTGGAGGGGAGCCGCGACATCACTGTTGACGGAGTGAATGTGCACCGTCATAACCAGTTCGTGAAAATAAGCGGCAGGGTTTCCGACGATGCGACATCGCTTCTGACCCTTGATTTGCGTAATTTCAGTCTCGATTATCTTTTTGAATCGCTTGGTATCGATAAGGTTATGCTTGGCGGAGATGCCTCGGGAACGTTCTATGCCTCCCGGTTGCTTTCGCCGGAGCCTGTGCTTGAGACACCGGGGTTGAGCGTGGCCGGTATCAGTTATAACAGAACGGTGCTCGGTGATGCTTTGGTCAAAAGCCGCTGGGATGTGGAGAACAAGGCGGTGACGCTCAATGCTGTCATAGAGCAGGAAAAAGGACGCAGGTCGTTTGTCGACGGGGCTATATTCCCCATGCGCGATTCGCTGGACATCACTTTCAATGTCGACCATGCAGATATCGGTTTCATGCAGCCGTATATGGAAGCTTTTGCATCCGACATTACAGGAAAGGCATCGGGGCGTGCGCGGATTTACGGCAATTTCAAATACATCGACCTGGAGGGTGATGTGTTTGCAGATGATTTGAGGCTCAGGGTGAATTTCACCAACACATACTATACCGCACGAGATTCGGTGCATTTCCGTCCCGGGTTCATTGACCTCAACGGGATTACCATACGTGATGCGGACGGGCACACGGCGCAACTCAACGGGTGGGTGCGCCACAAATTCTTCAAAGAACCTCGGTTTGAATTCGGCATATCGGGTGCAAGGAATTTCCTGTCCTATAACGAGACAGCAAAGGATAACCCTTTGTGGCACGGAAATATTTATGGCGACGGCTCGGCATTCGTCAAGGGTGAGCCGGGGCGTGTTGACATATCCGTTGACATGGCTACTGCACCGGGTTCCACTTTCACATTCGTGCTTTCCGACCAGGAGGTAGCCGACGAATATTCCTTCCTGACGTTCCGCGACAAAAACAGGATGTCGGCCGAACTTGCTGACACCCTTATTCTCCACCGCGACACCTCCATGGATTTGGTGAACAAACTTAAGGCCATGGTCGATGCCCGTAATGATGACCCCCAGTCCGATTATAATATATCGCTTCAGATGCGTGTCACCCCCCAGGCGCAGATTATATTGGTGATGGACCCCGTGGGTGGCGACAGAATCCGTGCCTACGGCAGCGGCCATTTGCGTATGGACTACGGCTCGGCCAATAACGACCTGAAAATGTATGGCACCTATACGCTCGACCGGGGAGACTATAACTTCACCCTCCAGGATGTAATAATAAAGGACTTCACCATCAAGCCGGGCAGTGAAATCGTGTTCAACGGCGACCCTTATGGCGCGCAACTGAAAATCCAGGCGGTCTATGCGCTTAACGCCAACCTAAGCGACCTCGACGAATCTTTCCTACAGGACAAGGACCTTAACCGCACAAATGTGCCTGTCCATGCCCTGATGAAGGTTAACGGAGACATACGTCAGCCGGAAATAACATTCGACCTTGAGTTCCCCACTCTGACAACCGACATCTACCGCAAGGTGCGTTCCATCATCAGCACCGACGACATGATGAACCGCCAGATTATCTATCTGTTGGCTCTTAACCGTTTCTACACTCCCGAATACATGGCCTCCACCACAAAGGGGAATGAACTGGTGTCGGTGGCATCCTCCACCATCTCCTCGCAGATAGGAAATGTGCTCGGCCAGATTTCCGATAACTGGAACATAGCCCCCACATTCCGCAGCGACAAAGGGGATTTCTCCGATGTGGAGTTCGATGTGGCCTTGTCGTCTCGTCTGCTCAACAACCGCCTGCTGTTCAACGGCAATTTCGGCTATCGTGACAACGCCCTTAACACCAATCAGTTCATCGGCGACTTCGACCTTGAATATATCCTTGACCGCGAGGGGATGTGGCGGCTCAAGGCTTATAACCGTTATAACGACCAGAACTATTATCTGCGCACCGCCCACACAACCCAAGGTGTCGGTGTGGTTCTTAAACGCGATTTCGACAGCTTCCTCTCCTTCCTGCGCAAATTCCGCAAAAAGAAGGGTGATTCCAAGTCAGATAAAAAGAAGCATTGAGCGTGTTGCAGATACCGCTTTATGCTGCAACACGCTCGATGGTTATGCTATGTGTTTTGGTCGTTTTCCGGGCCATCATCTGCATCAGTCTCATTCAGAGGCAAGACGATTGTAATCGGGAACCCGTCGATTTCCTTGCCGTTGCACCATATGCGTCGTGTCGTCTCGCATTCATCTACACCGGTCCATCTGAATCGGTTCTCAACGCTGATTTTGTAAGGCTTTTCCTCGTTCGGCACATAAAATTCGACATAGATGTCCTTGTCTTCCGTTGGATCGAATTGTCCGAACGCGAGCAGATACTCGTTTTGATGCCATTCCCAACTTTTGTCCCAATATAAACTTTTTATGCGTCTTAATCCATACCAGAAGCTAGGCAGTGCCCGGCTATTGGGATGGGGAACTTCAATCACGCCATTTTCGTTGAAGTCCCATTGCGTTTCATATTCTTTACCATTGTAAACCATTCTGAATGGCGCATCCATCCATCCTCCTGCTATGGTGGGATTCAGAAGATTGGTTCCTGATTTGTCCGCAATTTTTATTTCCACATCATACCCTCCGAAATCCCACAGTGTGTCGGGCCTTGGCCCCGGTTCTTGGTTTTCACAGGAGCAGAGTGTTGTCACAATGACAACGATTATTGGTAGTGATGTTATAAGTCTTTTCATAAATTAAGTGATTGATGAGATGTGTGTACTATAGGAGTATATGGAGAATTGTTAAAGAAGGCTGATATTTGCAAAGTAATGAAAAGCGCAAATGAGTCTGCAAATTTGTAATGCAAATGTGGTTGGATTGTATTGTGCGTGTAATATTGGCAATGATGGTTTAAAATTTGGTGGAAAGGGATGTGGATTTGAGGGAAATTGAGTAATTTTGCAATATCCCGCAGTAGATTGCGGCGCGATATTGACAAATACCCCAAACAACCATACAACAATATGAAAAAGCTTGAACACTTCCTTGCAGAGAAATTGTTGAAAGTGAGTGCTATAAAACTCCAGCCCGACCAGCCGTTCACCTGGGCGTCGGGATGGAATTCCCCTATATATACAGATAACCGCCGCACGCTGTCATATCCGTCGGTGCGCACATTTATCAAGACTGAATTGTGCCGCACCATCATGGAGAATTTCGAGACCCCCGATGTGATTGCCGGCGTGGCTACCGGAGCCATAGCCCAAGGGGCACTGGTGGCCGACATGATGGGGCTTCCCTATATCTATGTGCGGTCCTCGCCCAAGGATCACGGCCTGGAGAACCTGATTGAAGGCAACCTTGTGCCCGGCCAGAAAGTGCTGGTTATCGAAGACCTCGTGTCGACAGGTAAGAGCAGCCTTAAGGCCGCCGAGGCAATCCGCATGGCCGGTGCCGAGGTGATAGGGATGGTGGCTATGTTCACCTATGGATTCCCTGTTGCAGAAAAGTGCTTCAATGAAGCCGGCATACGCCTGCTCACCTTGAGCAATTATGACGCTCTGCTTGATGTGGCCTTGGAGACCGGTTTCATCGGTAAGAAAGATGTCGCCACTTTGCAGGAATGGCGTAAGGACCCCGCCAATTGGGCTCCTCATCGGGACAATACCATTGAATAACCCCTTTCAAAGAGTAATATGGCAACATATAAAAGCGCTTCCCAGCTGGTTGACCGTCCGGCTGAGGAACTGTTCGATAGGTTCAGCGACCTTAGCCGCCTTCAGGGTGCGCTCGATGGTCTTTCGGAAGAACAGCGCAAGCAGGTGGGCGATGTGAAGTTCTCGGCCGACAGCATAAGAATTGTCACGCCGCAGGTAGGGGAAATCGCGTTTGAGGTTACCCGCCGCGAACGTCCGTCGAAAGTGGTGTTCGGAACAAAGTCGTCGCCTGTGCCGTTGACGATGGAAATCGATATAAAACCTGCGTCGGAAACAGCGTCGGAGGTTCAGACTCTTATAAACGTGGAGATTCCGGCGATGCTCCGTCCGATAATCGGCCCGCAGATGCAGAAAGCTGCCGACAAGTTCGGTGAACTCATGGCCGGCCTTAGCCGTTAGGAAATCAAATGCACGCGGATTGGGTCTGACCACAGTCCCGTATGCCCCGGGGGCTTTTGGCAGAGATGTCAATGTGCCCGCGGGGTTATGTAATATTTTTTTGTGTCTGTTTATGGTTGGTCGGCTTATGAAAGTTTTTGGGAAGCATATCTGTTGGTGGATGGCATTTGTTGCTGTCCTTTGGGGTGTCCCGTTCATGCTGACCGGATGCAGGCATGTCGATGACGACCGCACCCCTCCGGCGGGAGTGTGGATTGTGTTTGCCACGGAGCCTGAATGGACCAAATATGGTGTGCCTGCGGCTCTTGACCATCGGGAGTTCATCCTTTCGGAAGGGATTCCAGCCGGTTTCCCCTACACTGCGATGATGCAGACCGGCTACGGGGGGGTGTTGCTTGCGGGTGATATAAACGGACGCCCTGCGGCCTACGACCTTTCATGCCCTGTGGAGAACAAACCTGACGTGCGCATCCGTGTGGATGATGAGCGCAATGATGCGTATTGCCCACGTTGCGGCAGCCGTTATTCGATTTACTCCAACCATGGTCTGCCCACCGAAGGCCCTGCCGCTGATTCCGACAATCCTTATGCCTTGCGGAAATACACCATTGCGGCCGGCCCGAACGGAGAGTTCCGAGTGGTGAGGCCATAAGGCATTTTCTGCCCGGTTTATGTTGGCGTACGCAAAACGTGTCCCGACAATTTCTCATATTATTTATTACTTCATGGATATCAGATTGATTCTTGAACGCCTGCGTGAGCGTCACGGAATAGCTGCCCTCAATGAGATGCAACAGCTCATGGCGGGTACCGACAAGCGGAAGATGATTCTTCTTGCGCCTACCGGGTCGGGAAAGACAGCGGCATTTGCCATAAGGCTGTTGCGCGATTTGAAACCGTCGTCGGGCAAGCTGCAGGCTGTAGTCATGGCTCCGGCGCGAGAACTTGTGCTGCAGATTGCCGGTGTGGTGCGACCCGTGGCCGCCGGGCTGAAAACGGTGGCTTTCTACGGGGGCCATTCAATGGCCGATGAGGTCAATTCCTTGTCGGTGATGCCGGATATAATCGTGTCCACCCCCGGCAGGTTGCTTGACCATATCACCCGTGGCACACTCGATGTGGGCGTAGTGAAATCCCTGGTGCTCGATGAATATGACAAATCGCTGGAACTTGGGTTCCAGGATGAGATGCGGCGCATAGCAAGGAGGATGAAATCTGTGGATATGGTTCTGCTGACCTCTGCCACACGATTGGAGGAACTGCCTGATTTCCTTCCGATGAACGGAGCGGAGACGATTGATTTCACTACCCGTGGGGAGCGTAGCCGCCTGCAGGTGGTGCGTGTCAACACTCCGCTGCGCGATAAGCTCCAGCCGCTTGCCGACCTGTTGCGTTCCCTCTCCAACGGGCGCGCGATTGTGTTTGTGAACCATCGGGAGAGTGCGGAACGGGTTTATGAGTTCCTGAAAAAGGAGCGGTTCCCCGCAGGGTTGTATCATGGCGGACTGGAGCAGAGGGACCGCCAGCTGGCGGTTGACCTTTTTAACAACGGCACCACCCCGGTTTTGGTGTCGACCGACTTGGGGTCGCGTGGACTCGACATCGATGATGTAAACTATATAATACATTACCACATGCCGCTTTCCCCTGAAAGCTGGACACACCGTAATGGCCGTACAGCCCGTATGGGTGCTTTGGGGACGGCTTATGTAATCATTTCCGAAGAGGAGAATGTGCCTGGATGCGTGAGTTGGGACAGAGAATATGTGCCCCGTTCGGTTGCCGACGACGGCATCCGCAGCGATGTGGCCACGCTTTATTTCAATGCCGGTAAGAAAGAGAAAATTTCGCGCGGCGACATTGCCGGATTCCTTATGCAAAAAGGTGGGCTGGCGAAGGAGGAGGTCGGCAAGATAATTGTCAACGACCACAGTGCCATTGCCGCCGTCGCGCGCGACAAGGCCGCCAAAACGCTCGAAGCCGTAGCCCCCTACAAACTGAAGAACACCCGGGTAAAGGTGTCGCTGCTTAAATAGTCAGTGATATTAGTAACTCAACAGGGGCGCACCATGGTGCGCCCCTGTTGAGTTACTAATATCACTGACTATTTATTTCACTGCAATCTTTAGCGAGCGTGTGACGCCGGTCGCATCGGTAGCTTTGGCCATATACACCCCCGCAGAAATATTGACGGGTAGTGCATTCCGGCCGGCGGCAACGGATGTCGACATCACTTTGATGCCTGCGGCGTTATAAACTTCAATGACGGTTTCTGTAGAGGCGTTCACTAACAAATTGTCGTGTCCGTCATACCCGAGGGTGAACGAGGTGCTGACGTGGGTTGGCTCGATGCTGTCGAATACCGGGTCATAAGCCGAATGCAGCCCGACAATTTCGGTTGGGTCATTGCCGTCCTTCAGCACTCCGCCAAGACGCGTGGCAATGCCTGTCTCCGGATCTATCTCATAAAGGTCGCCATTCACGTTGTCGGAGGTGTGGGCCCAGAACAATCGGCCGCTCCGGTGGTCGAAGCCCATCGACTGCAGGAACACAACTTTGTCAATCCCCGTCATGCCTGTGAGGGTAGCGGCACCGGTGGTGGCATCAAGTGTGTAGAAACCGCCATCTTCAGATATGGCATAAAGTTTGGACTCAAGTCCGCATGCAAGGGTGCGCATCACCTTGCCGGTATTGCCTACCGGGAGGGCTATGCCGTTCTCAATGTCGATGGTGACAAGTTGCACGTTCTCTCCGTCAGGTTTAAGCCCGTACAATGTTCCGTGGCGATGGTCATAGGCCATGTCGAGGATATAATCGTCGGTGTTCTCGATGGAGCGTTCGACGGTCCATGTCACCGGGTCTATGACAACGAATTCACGCGAAGCACCGTACCATGTGGCTGTGAAAGCGTAAATCTTGCCTTGTGCGCGTTCGGCTGCAATAACGAGAGCGTCGTTGGGAGTCATTTCAAGCATATAGTCGGCTGCTTCGGGATTGTTGGTCTGCACACGCATCATTCCGGCATAGCCGTAGGCATCCCATCGGTATCCGAGCATTTCCACATTCTTGAGGTTCGGGAGGGTGAATGTCAGGGCGTTGTTGGTGGCCACTTCATCATCGGCAAAATCGGTTTCGGCCTTGAAAGTGTGCACGCCTTCTTCAATTCCCATTGGAGTGAATTCAACATCAAACGAATCTCCCTTGTTTAGCATCGTCGCTACTTCGCTTGTCTCAATGAATTCGCCGTCCAGGTAAAGTTTTACGGGTATTGCCGAAATCTGTTTCTCGCCGAGATTCGTTACGGTTACCTTTACTGTAACTTGCGACTGCATGTCGACAGATTTCACCGGTGAAACGAATGCCGTAACGGCTGCATCGAAATTGTTGCTGCGGGAAAGCGGTTCGGAAAGGGCTTTGGCTGATTCGCCGTCGGCGTAGACGGCAGTGACACCATAGGTGTACGTGTCCGACACGAGCGCAGGCCACGCATCGTCGGCATAAGCTGTTTCTGATAACGGGGATGCGTTCACTTTGGCCCATTCGCCTGCTTCACCGGCC
>WSMN01000079.1 GCA_013316535.1 Muribaculaceae bacterium
CCGGGCTGCAAGCCTGTCAGTTCCGTTTCAAACGCCACACCGACTGCGGGGCTGGAGCTGCATGTGATAGGGGAGCTTTTCTTCTATGCCGCGCTTTCGATGGTGCCGATGGCTCTGCCGCTGGCAATCCTGCTGGCATCGCTGATGACGTTCGGCAACCTTGGGGAGCGTTTTGAGCTTACGGCGATGAAATCTTCGGGCATATCGCTGATGAAGGTGATGCGTCCGCTGATAGTGTTCATAGGTCTGGTGGCGGTTGGTGCGTTCTTTTTCCAGAACTATGTGTTGCCGATAGCGCAGACCAAGATGTGGACGCTGCTATATTCGGCGCGTCAGAAATCGCCGGAACTGGAAATCCCCGAAGGGGTGTTCTATGACCAGATACCGGGCTACAACTTCTATGTGGAGGAGAAGGACCGCGACAGCGGCACACTCCATGACATGATGATTTACGATGTGAGCCGCGGTTTCGAGAACGCCCGCATCATCCTTGCCGATTCGGGGCATCTGAAGCTCGCCGATGACAAGGAACACCTGTTCCTGCAGCTGCATTCGGGCGAGCAGTTCGAGAACCTGCGTGAGAACAGCGCGGGGGGCAACTCGCAGAACCAGCCTTATCGCCGCGAATCGTTCAAGCTGAAAGAGATATTGCTGAAATTCGATGCCAATTTCAACCGCATGGACGAGGCGGGGATGCGCAACCAGTATGTCGGGAAAAACATAACTGAACTGCGTGCCACCATCGACTCGGTGTCGCATCGGGTGGATTCCGTGGGGTCGATATATGCGCGCGACATTCAGCAGCGCGAATACCTCCGGGTGCCGTACATGAGCAGCAGGATGGTTGACGGCGAGCGTGTGCTTGTCAAGCAGGAGCCTGTGACGATGACCGTCCCGCTTGACGTGGATTCGCTGTTTTATCGCGAAAGGCCGGCAATGACCCCTTCTTATCTGTCGCAAGCCCTTTTGAAGGCACAGCGCATTAAGCAGGATTATGAATTCAAGAGCTATGCGATGGAGGCCGACCGCGAGACAATCCGCCGCCACGGCATAGAGATGCAGAAAAAATTCACACTTTCGTTCGCCTGTCTGATATTCTTCTTTATCGGCGCCCCGTTGGGAGCAATCATCAGGAAAGGGGGGCTGGGAACCCCGCTGGTGATTTCGGTGATACTGTTCATTATCTACTACATCATCGACAACACCGGCTATAAGATGGCTCGTGACGGCAAGATGGAGGTGTGGGCAGGCATGTGGCTTAGCTCTGCCGTGCTGCTGCCGCTGGGTGTGTTTTTCACTTACAAGGCGATGAAAGATTCGGGGGTGTTCGATATGGATGTCTACAAGAATCTGTTCCGGCGGCTCACCGGCAAGCTCAAGCGCGAGCTGGAGGTGAAGGAATTCACCATGCAGGAGGTTTCCCCTGCCGTTGCGCTTGAATGGCTCGGGAAGCTTCAGGTGGCATGTGAGGAATTGAAAGCCGCCTATAACGGGATGACTCTCCCTAAGCGCGTGTATTATATATTCAAGAAATTCCCGGTGCGCGACAAAGCGCAGGCGGTGCTCAACGATACGATTGATTATCTGTCGAACAGCCGCCGGGGGGATGTGATAAATTCGGTGAACCTTTACCCGTTCCAACTGACGGTGCGCAGCGTGGACGAGACCATGAGGGTGAACACTCATCTCTCCAATTTGTTCCGAAAGATAGCTGACGAACCACAAAATTCTCATTGAGATATGGCACAGAATATGACTGACAGCGGCTCCGCTTATGCAGCCGAACCTATAAAACTTGATTCTATCGAAAGCGCGCTCGCCGATTTCCGCGAGGGCAGAATGGTGGTTGTGGTCGACGATGAGGACCGTGAGAACGAAGGCGACCTCATTGTGGCTGCCGAGAAGATAACCCCGGAGCAGGTGAACTTCATGCTCAAGAATGCACGTGGGGTTCTGTGCGCGCCGCTGACGATGTCGCGATGCCGCGAACTGAACCTGGTTCCGCAGGTGGATGTGAACACGTCGGTGCTCGGCACTCCGTTTACACTGACTGTGGATAAGCTCGACGGATGTTCCACCGGGGTGTCGATACATGATAGGTGTGCTACAATCCGTGCTCTTGCCGACCCGGCTTCAACCCCCGAGACTTTCGGCCGCCCGGGGCATATCAATCCGCTCTATGCCCAGGACCAAGGGGTGTTGCGCCGCTCGGGGCACACCGAGGCTGCAGTTGACCTCGCGCGTCTTGCCGGGTTGCGCCCTGCGGCCGCCTTGATGGAGATAATGAGCGACGACGGTTCGATGGCACGTTTGCCGGAGCTTCGCCGTCGTGCCGACGAATGGGGGATGAAACTTATTTCAATCCGCGACCTGATTGCCTACCGGCTTGAGAAGGAATCTCTGGTGGAACGCGGGGTGGAGGTCGACCTGCCGACGGCGTATGGCCACTTCCATCTGATTCCGTTCCGCCAGAAAAGCAACGGGCTGGAGCATATCGCCATAATCAAGGGTGACGTGAACACGGATGAGCCGGTGCTGGTGCGTGTACATTCATCGTGTGCCACCGGCGACATTTTCGGCTCCATGCGTTGCGATTGCGGCGAACAGCTTCACCAGGCTTTGCGCATGATTGACCGTGAGGGTTGCGGAGCGGTGATATATCTTAGCCAAGAGGGCCGCGGCATCGGTCTGATGGATAAAATAAAGGCTTACAAGTTGCAGGAGGAGGGGATGGACACGGTGGAGGCCAATCTGCACCTCGGCCATAAGGCGGACGAACGTGACTATGGTGTCGGCGCACAGATTCTGCACTCGCTCGGCATACGCAAGATGCGTCTTATGACCAATAACCCCGTCAAGCGAATCGGCCTTGAAGGCTACGGCCTTGAGATAGTGGAGAACGTGCCAATCGAAATCGAACCTAACGACTACGACCGCTTCTACCTCTCGACCAAAAAGCACGCTATGGGGCATACCTTGCGACGCGTAGATTGATTGTGGGATGTGTCCCCTTCAATCATATATAACGAAACCGGGACGTGCTTCTGCACGTCCCGGTTTCGTTATATATGCGTTGATGTCATTTAGCGAGCAGCTCGGCGATTTTGGCCTCAAGGGTGGCGCGGGTCTGCGACCCGGCAAGGCGGATGTCGGTTTTCTTGCCGTCCTTGAAGAAGAGGATTGTCGGGAGCGACATGATGCGGTATTCCGAACTTAGGTCGCCCTCTTCGTCAACATTGTATTTGCCTATCACAACCTTTCCTTCGTATTCCGTGGCCAGTTCGTCGATAAGCGGTGCCATGGCCATGCAAGGGCCACACCATGTTGCCCAAAAGTCTATTACGACCGGCTTCCCGGAGCTGATGATTTCCTGCGCGTTTGCATCGGTGATTTTAATTGCCATTTCGTTTTAAGATTATATTGTTATACGATTGGTAGATCCCGTTAGTTGAGATTGAATTCAAATTTCACGTCAATGGATTCGAGCATCTTGGCCAGTTCGCGGTTCAGCGGCACCTGGTAGCCTGATGTCATCTTTATGTAGCGGTTGGCTGCCGAGTCGAAGAGGCGTATGTTAAGATGCCCTTTCCGTTCGCCGGTGGATGTCAGGTGTTCTTTAAGCAGGTCGCTGAGATTGGAGGAGAGTGAGGTTGCGTCAAGGTCGAGGGTGATGCCTTTTATGAGGTTTCCTTTCACATCGTTGAGCAGCCGGATGCGCTGCACCTCAAAGCTGATTTCTCCGTTGTAGCGTCGCTCGTATCGTCCTGTCACGAGAATCGGTGTGCCGGGCTTGCCATAGTTTGAGAAGTCGATATATTTTTGTCCGAACAGGCGGAGTTCGCATGTGCCGGAATAATCTTCCATTGCAAGGATGCCGAAGTTGCCGCCACGGCGCGACGGGCGCGACTCGAATTTCGTGACCATTCCTCCGAAACTTATTTCTTTCCCTTCCTCGGGGACGGTGTCGTTGTATTGTTTTATGGATGTGAGTCCATAGTTCAATTCCATGTAGTAGGGGTCGAGGGGATGAGCCGAGAGATACATTCCCACCAGTTCCCGTTCTTTTTCCAGTTTTACTGCATCCACCCAGGGGACTGCCGATTTCACTTGAGGACGGCCTGCGATGTTCAGTTCGGCGTCCATATCTCCGAACAGCGAGGCGGTTTGCTGCTGTGCGGCGTTCTGGTATTGTTGTCCGTAGCGCAGCAGTTGTTCCGCGAATGTCTCGTCGCGGTAGTTTTTCTCGAAATAATCCTCCCGCTTTATGTCGGGGAAGCAGTCGAATGCACCGGCCAGGACGAGGGAATCGAGGGTGCGGCGGTTGATTACTGACGACGGCACGCGCTCCACGAAGTCGTAGGGGCTTTCAAAACGTCCCCCCTCGTCGCGTGTTTTGATGATGGCGGCCACCACGTTGTCGCCCACACCCTTCACGGCGGCCAGGCCGAAGCGTATGTCGCCATGCTTGTTCACACCGAAGTCGTTGAACGATTCGTTCACGTCGGGGCCTTTCACCGGTATCTTCATCGCCTTGCACTCATCCATAAAGGTGGTGAGTTTGGTGATGTCGGAGCGGTTGCGGCTAAGCACCGCTGCCATATATTCGGCCGGGTAATTGGCTTTGAGATAGGCGGTTTGGAATGCCACCCAGCTGTAGCATGTCGCGTGGCTTTTGTTGAATGCGTAGGAGGCGAATTTTTCCCAGTCGGCCCAGATTTTTTCGAGCACCTTGGGGTTGTGGCCGTTGGCCTGTCCACCCTCAAGGAATTTGCCTTTCAGGTGGTTCATCTTGTCGATGAGTTTCTTTCCCATGGCTTTGCGCAGGGTGTCGCTTTCACCTCGGGTGAAGTTGGCAAGCAATCGCGACAGGAGCATGACCTGCTCCTGATATACGGTCACTCCGTAGGTGTCCTTGAGATATTTCTCCATCTCGGGGATGTCGTACTCGATGGGCGCCTTGCCATGCTTGCGTGCGATGAAGTCGGGGATATAGTCCATCGGGCCGGGGCGGTAGAGGGCGTTCATGGCTATGAGGTCCTCGAACGTTGACGGTTGCAGCTCGCGGAGATATTTCTGCATTCCCGCCGACTCGAACTGGAAGGTGCCTATGGTGCGACCCTCGCAATAGAGCTGGTAGGTCTTGGGGTCGTCGATTGGAATTTCCTCCATGTCGATATCCTCTCCGCGCGTGAGCTTTATGTTGCGCACGGCATCCATGATGATGGAAAGGGTTTTCAGCCCCAGGAAGTCCATCTTGATGAGGCCGGTCTCTTCGATTACACGTCCCTCGTATTGGGTCACCAGCAGTTTCCCCTCGAGCTTGTCGACGGCGGTGCTCACCGGAACCCAGTCGGAAATTTTGTCACGGCAGATGATTACTCCGCAGGCGTGCACGCCTGTTCCGCGCACGTTCCCCTCCAGTTTTTCGGCGTATTTCAGTGTTTCACGGATGAGCGGATTGGGGTTGTTTAGCTCCGACTTGAATTCCGGCACAAGCTTGAGGCAGTTTGTGAGGTTCATCTTGGCCTCCTTGCCGTTGACCTCCGGCATGTGACGCGGCAGCAGTTTCACCAGGCGGTCGCTTTCGGGAATGGGGAGCCCTTCCACGCGTGCGACATCCTTGAGCGCCATCTTGGTGGCCATGGTGCCGTAGGTTATTATGTGCGCCACGTTGTCGGCTCCGTATTTTTCGGTGACGTATTGCAGAACGCGGGCGCGCCCGTCATCATCGAAATCGACATCGATATCGGGAAGGGATATACGGTCGGGGTTCAGGAAACGCTCGAACAGGAGGTCATATTTTATGGGGTCAATCTGGGTGATGCCGAGACAGTAGGCCACACATGAACCCGCTGCCGAGCCACGGCCCGGTCCCACACTCACTCCGAGGCGTTCGCGCGACACGTTTATGAAGTCCTGCACGATAAGGAAGTAGCCCGGGAACCCCATGGTCTTCATGATGTGCAGCTCGAATTTGATGCGCTCCTCCAGTTCGGGGGTGAGTTCCCCGTAACGTCGCTCCGCTCCTTCGTAGGCGAGTTTTTTTAGGTAATCGGCCTCGAATTTTATTCGGTAGAGTTTGCTGTATCCCCCAAGTTTCTGAATTTTCTTTTCGGCCTCCTCGCGCGAGAGCACCACATTGCCGTTCTCGTCTTGGGTGAACTCGTCGAACAGCTCCTGCTCGGTTATGCGTGAGCGGTATTCCTCCTCTGTTCCGAACTCCTCCGGGATGGCGAAGAACGGCATGATGGGGGAGTGGTCTATGTCGTAGAACTCAACTTTGTCGGCGATTTCCAGGGTGTTGGCGAGCGAGTCGGGCAGGTCGGCGAAAATATCGTTCATCTCGGCTGTGGTTTTCAGCCACTCCTGCTTGCTGTAGAGCATTCGGTTTTCGTCCGAGATTTTTTTGTTGGTCGAGAGGCAAATCAGGCGTTCGTGGGCTTCTGCGTCATCTTCGTTTACGAAATGCACGTCGTTGCTACAGATGATTTTTATGCCGTGTTTGCGCGCGAACCCTATCAATACTTCGTTGACGCTTTGCTGTAGGGGGTATGTCTCGTGGTTGGCGCGTGGGGTGGTGGCTTTGTGTCGTTGCAGCTCAAGATAATAATCGTCGCCGAATGTCTCTTTCCACCAAAGGACACGTTTTTCTGCCTCATCTATCTGGCCTGCGGAGATTAGGCGTGGAATCTCGCCGCCAAGGCATGCCGAGCATACGATAAGTCCTTCGCGGTGGGCGACGATATCCTCTTTGTCGGTTCGCGGGTGGCTGTAGAAGCCTTCAGTCCATGCACGCGACACAATCTTTACGAGATTGTGATATCCTTTCTCATTCTTTGCCAACAGTATGAGGTGTCGGCCGGTGTCGTGCTTGTCGGTATGAGTCTGCAGCGATTCATTGGCCACGTAGACCTCGCATCCGAAAATCGGTTTGAATATTTTCTTTTTAAGGGCTTCGGCCTCGGCGCGTTTTTCAGAGGCCAGGGCTGTGTCGCCTGCGTTTTCGGCCTCGGCGGCTGCGGCGTTCGCGTCCTTGATTGCACCTTTCGTCTTGGAATTTTTCTTGCTTACGTAGTTGAAAAATTCTTTGATGCCGAACATGTTTCCATGGTCGGTCAAGGCTATAGCCGGCATGCCGTCGGCCATGGCCTTGTCAACGAGGGCATTGATTGAAGCCTGTCCGTCAAGAATGGAATATTGCGAGTGTACGTGCAGGTGTACGAATGGCTGCATGGTGTTGTCTCCTTGGAGTGTATCCTCCGCTTTTATTTGGTTGTGGTGTTCTTTCCTCTTGCGAAGATACGCATTTTTTCCCATTCGGGCGGTCGTTTGCCTGAAATGTGCTAACTTTGTTGCATCTCGATTCTGAAAGATATTGACTATGAGATATAAGGCTCCTGAAAGGTTTTTGGTTATCCGCTTTCGTCAGATGGGTGATGCTGTGCTGGCTACCTCGTTGTTGAATGCCATAAAACGGAATTTCCCCGGTTCGACGACCGACTTTGTGCTGAACGAACGCATTGAGCCGCTGTTCCGGGGGCATCCGGCAATCGACCGCATCATCACATTTTCCGACCATGAACGCCATTCACCTCTTTTATATATAGGGAAGATTTGGAAAATCATGCGCCGAGGGCGTTATGACGTTATTATCGATATGCGTTCGACGGTCAATACGCTCCCGTTTTCGATTCTGTCGCCGTTTACCCGTTTCCGTATCGGCATTCATAAACCGTACACGAAGTTTATTCTCAACCACCGCTTTTCCGAGTGCCCGCGTGACGCTGATATGGTGACTCACGATGTCTCGCTGCTGCGCCCGTTTGCCAAATATGGCGATGTTGAATTTTGCCGGGAGATTTCTTTGCCGATTACCGATGCGGAAAGGGGTTCTTATAGGAAGTATATGGTGGAATGCGGCGTGGATATGTCGCGTCCTGTTCTTTTGTGCGGTGTCGTGTCTAAGCTTGCCCACAAATCCTGGCCACGGGAATATATGGTGGGGACGCTGCGGCGAATTATCGAGGAGTTCCC
>WSMN01000080.1 GCA_013316535.1 Muribaculaceae bacterium
CCGTTGTATCGCTCAACGGCGAAATCTTGTCACCGAAATATGCCCCGGAGATAATGGCACCCGCAACCCAGCCCGGATGGAATCCCATCAGCTGCCCTATCCCCATGAACGCGACACCGATAGTAGCTATCGTTGACCATGAGCTGCCGGTAAGCACGGAAATCACAGCGCACACCAGGCATGTTGTCACCAGAAACAGCATCGGGTTAAGCCATCTCAGCCCATAGTCAATCAAAGTGGGTACCACTCCGCTTAACATCCAGGTAGTGGCAACCATGGCTATGCAGAAAAGCATCGGCACAGCCGGAATTATCTGTCTCGCACTTCGCGTGAACCCTACGTTCCATCCACGGCGGCTCCAGCCTCCCGTAATCCATGATAGCAACACGGCCAGCGAGGCTGAACCCAACAAAGCCCATGGACTATAGTCGGCTATCGCATCAGCTCCTTTTGACAGAATAATGGTTCCCAATGCCAATAGCAACGCTGCTACAGGCACCACGCTAAGCCACAACGGCGGCTTTCTTAAATAAAGTCTGTTTGTCATGCCAAAAATGCACCTATTAAACCAATTAGAAACAATGGTTGAGCGAACTTTCACAAGTTGCCGCACAATATGAAGATTTTGGGCACAAAATTAATGGAATCCGACGAATGAGCTACCCATTATATTGCAAAAGTATCATAAAAACGATTAAATCAGAAATATCGATTTAGAGAGTGTCTAAAATTTTTTCCAAAAGATTTTTAGAGCTGTTTTTGAGGGAATTTGAAGGTTTGAAGAGGGAGCGATGCGGGCATCGTGACCGATGAAAAGCTAAAAATTCACCAAAAAGAGCCTAAAAATCAGCAGACAATCCCTTTGAAAAAATTTTTAGACAATCTCTTACATCACTATCATAAATTCAATCCGCCACATAATTTGATGGATAAAACCACGTTATTGTTAAAGATATGAGCATGAATTTCAAAAAATACATATATATAGTTTTAATAATCTTGGCATTCGGATGTGTACCGGCATTGGCACAAGTGAAAATCCACGGCAAGGTTATAGACAGTGATAACTCGCCGTTGGAATTTGTTACGGTGAGAATAGACGGCACGGCACTCGGTACCAACACCGGGCTTGACGGCACGTTCAAACTATCGGCCCCGGCACCTGCCAACGACACCCTCACAGTCGTTTTCTCCTGCATAGGTTATGATGAACTGCGCCGCCAGCTGATTAATCCCAAGGGGGACTTGGCTCTTAACGTGAGAATGCGTCCCAAGGAGAAACAACTTGCGGAAATAGAGGTTACGGATTTCCGCAAGCAGACCAATCAGATGCAGACGCTCGACACTGAATCATACAAACTCGCCGCCGATGCTACAGGCGGTTCCGTTGAATCCATGCTCACGACATTGGCAGGAGTGAACTCCAACAACGAGATGTCCAGCCAATATTCAGTGCGTGGCGGCACCTATGATGAAAATTCGGTGTACATCAACGGAATCGAGGTTTACCGCCCGCAACTCGTCAGTTCGGGGCAACAGGAGGGGTTGAGTATCATAAACCCCGATATGGTTGGTGCGGTGGGATTCTCCACCGGCGGTTTCGGAGTGGAATATGGCGACAAAATGTCGTCGGCACTCGACATCACCTACCGCGAGCCTGAATCTCTTGAAGGCTCCGTGAGCGGAAGTCTGATGGGGTTTTCCGCCTCTCTGGGGCAAAGTTCTAAAAAATTCTCGCAACTACATGGCGTGCGCTACAAACGCAACTCCTCTTTGTTGAGTTCCTTGGAAACCAAAGGGGAGTATGACCCTAATTTTTTCGACTACCAGACCAACCTCACCCTGAAAATGGGTAAAAAATGGAAAGCCTCGTTCCTGGGCAATATCGCCGTCAACAACTATAAGTTCGTGCCCGTCAACCGTGAAACGAATTTCGGGACATCGAGCGATGCCAAGCAGTTCAAGGTCTATTTCGATGGACAGGAGAAAGACCGTTTCGAGACATATTTCGGCGCGCTTAACCTGAACTACCGCCATTCGCGCAGCACCGATTTCTCACTGCTCGCGTCAGGTTACCTGACCAATGAACTTGTGGCCTACGACATTTCCGGGGAATACTGGCTCGACCAGGCCGGCACTACCGGTGAGGGGAATCCAGATAATGCCGTGGGTGGTGAACTCGGAGTGGGACGGTATCACGAACATGCCCGCAATCGCCTTAAAATATCCGTGATGTCGCTGGGACTGAACGGACACACGTCAGTCAGGAACCACAACCTCACCTACGGCATCACAATGAGCCACCAGAAAATAATGGAGCGGTCGCGCGAATGGGAACTGCGTGATTCGGCAGGTTACACCCTGCCGTCCGACGGGCAGCACATCCGCATGATCTATAACCTCACATCACGCCACGACCTCTCCACAACGCGCATGGCATTTTATGCCGCAGACTCCTATCGCATAAAAAGTTCGTTGGGATATTTTGCAATCAACGGCGGGTTGCGTTTCTCCTATTGGAGCTTCAACAAGGAGTTTCTGGTGTCGCCGCGTGTAAACGTTGCATTCGTGCCGGAGCACAACAACTCCTGGACGTTCCGTTTTGCCACGGGGCTGTATTACCAGCAACCGTTCTACAAGGAATTCCGCCAACCTGTAGAGGATGAATATGGCAACACCGTCATTAACCTTAATTCCTCAGTCAAATCGCAACAGAGCCTCCACTTCATCCTTGGAGGAGATTATACATTCCGAATGCTCGGCAGACCGTTCAAACTTTCGGCCGAAGGATATTACAAGAAGCTCAACAAACTGATTCCTTATGAAATCGACAACCTTAAGGTGGTGTACCAGGGAGAGAACCTGACCGACGGTTATACCGCCGGACTTGACCTGAAGCTTTTCGGGCAGTTTGTGCCCGGAACAGATTCGTGGATTAGTTTTTCGCTTATGAAAACCGGCGAGAACCTCAATGGTGTGACCGTGCCGCGACCCACCGACCAGCGGTATTCATTAGCCCTGTTCTTCACCGACTATTTCCCGAAGTTCCCCAAACTGAAATTCTCGCTCCGAGGCATTTTTTCCGACGGACTGCCCACCACCGCCCCCCATTCATCGCGCGACAAAGGTTATTTCCGCGCCCCGGCCTACAAACGTGTCGACGTGGGGCTTAACTATGCCCTGCTATCCCCTCTCAAAGAAGACCAGCACCCCTCCGGCCTGCACAAATGGCTGAAAAGCATATGGGTGGGAGTGGATGTGTTCAATCTCCTCGACATATCCAACGTGTCGAGCTATTATTGGGTGACCGACGTGAACAATATCCAATATGCCGTGCCAAACTATCTGACACGCCGCCAGTTCAATGTGCGTCTCACCATTGATTTCTGATAAATGTCGAAACTGCAACTGAAAAAGGAAATACAGAAACTCGAGCGGCATCAGCTTGAACAGATGGTGCTTGACGCCTATGCCGCAAGAAAAGAGACCAAGGAGTATTTCGACTTTTTCCTTAATCCCGACGTTGAGAAACTGACGGAAAAATATAAGGTGGTAGTGACCAAGGAGTTCGCCCGTGGAAAGCGCGGACACTCCAAAGCACGCATATCAATTATCAAGAAACATATAAAGGAATTCGAGAGTTTCCATCCGGGCTTCGATAAGGAAATCGAACTGCAGTTCTATGTCATAACCTATGCCCTGCTAACGGAAACCAACATCTATTTCAGCGACACACTGATGAATGGTATAGCAGCCATAATGGAACGTATGCTTGAAACTGCCGACCGCAACCTTGTGGCTGACAAACTATTGACAAGGCTTATTTCCGTACTCGACGACGAGAAATCAGGCACCCGCTATTTCCGCCGGTACTTACGCGATTCCATGTCCCAATTCCGCCCCTCGTAACCCGACATATTTCACAAATTTGTGTTACCTTTGCAAGGTAATATGATACGGAAAATTCTACCACTGATTATATTGGGGTGCACAGTGCTATGCTTTGCATTTGCCGGACAGGCCAAGAAGCCGAAAATCGAGCCATCATATGCCTGGAAAATTGTGCCGCCTCTGGGTCTGCGTGAACCGGCCTCTATCGACACTCTTTTTGAAAATTATTCACTGGAATTCATCCCCCAGCAGGTTTCCTATGCCTATGCGGCCACAGGCAACTATTGTGCCGAGGGTCGAAACATGATTTTCATGCAACGTGAACCGATGAGCGATTTCTTTTTCGATGATGCCATCCGTCCATGGATTCCATCGGAAGCAAAAGCTAAATTCTATAACACCCGTATCCCTATGACCCTGCTATCCTACAATTTCGGCGGAGGGAAAGAAATAGGGCAAGACCGCTTCTCAACCATTTTTTCGGCAAATGCCAATGCCCGCACGCAAGTGGGTGCGATGATTGACTACATTTATTCAAAAGGCAGCTATAATTATCAGGCGTCCAAGGATTTGAATTGGGGCGTATCAGGTTCCCACATCGGTGAGCATTATGAATTCCAAGGTTATTTCACCCATTTCAATTTACTGACCAAGGAGAACGGAGGTATCACCGATGACCTCTATATTACCGATCCCGCGGTTGTGCAGGGTGGCAACACATCAGTGAATTCCAAGGACATACCTACAAACCTGACATCGGCTCATAACCGTGTGCGCGGTTCCGACCTATATCTAAACAACCGTTACAAAATCGGGTTCTGGAAAGAGGAACAGATTAACGATACCACAGTGAAACGAACGCTTGTGCCGGTCACAAGCATAATATGGACGCTGAAATACTCCGACGGCGTGCATAAATTCCGCAATATGAATGCCGAGCAGAACCTCGGTTTTTGGGAAAATACATATCTCAACCCCGACTATACGGTTGATGTGCAGAACTACTGGAAATTGCGTAATACTGTGGGCATCTCCCTGCTTGAAGGATTCAACAAGTATGCCAAGGCCGGTCTGTCAGCTTATCTGACCCATGAAATCCGGAATTTCAAAATGACGAGCGACCCGCTGCAACCCACCGAAGCGCAATTGGAAGCAATGAAGCCCATTCCATTCCCGGAAATGAGAACATCCGAACGACAGAACCTCATGTGGGTAGGTGCACAGCTCACCAAGCAACAAGGCCGGTTACTCAACTATGACATAACAGGAGAAATCGGGCTGGTAGGACCTGCCGCCGGAGAAATAAAAGTCAATGGCGAAATCACCACCCGTGTACCATTGTTCGGGGATACCGTGCCGGTGCGTGCCTTCGGACATTTCACCAATCTCTCCGCGCCATGGCTGATGCAGCACTATTGGTCAAACCATTTCATGTGGGACAACAGCTTCGAAAAGACCCGTTCGCTGCGCATCGGAGGCGAAATTGCAATACCATGGACGCGTACCACATTCTCTGCCGCAGTGGAGAATGTTCAGAACCAATTATATTTCGATGCAGACGCACTCCCGGCGCAATATGGGGGAAGCGCACAGGTTTTCAGTGCTACACTTCGCCAGAATTTTAAATTCGGAGTGCTCCATTGGGATAATCTTATCACTTATCAGCAGTGTACCGAGGATGACGTGATACCTCTTCCTAAGCTCGCATTGAACACAAATCTGTATGTAGTGTTCAAAGTGGCCACGCTATTTGTCCAACTTGGCGCAAACTGCGATTATTTCACAAAATACAAAGGGGTGGCGTTTCAACCGGCAACAATGTCGTTCTACAATCAGCGTACAACTGATATAGGCAACTATCCCTTTGTCAATGTCTATCTCAATTTCAAACTGTCAAAAACGAGGTTTTATGTCATGATGTCGCATGTCAATCAAGGGATGACAGGCACAAACTATTTCTCGATGCCTCACTATCCAATGAATCCGCGACGCTTGCAAATGGGATTGAGCATCGACTTCGCCAACTGATTCCAATTTCGCACATGTTCAACCGTTTACCTCATAAAAAAGGAAGTTTTCCGATGTATGTGCTGCTACTCGCTGTAGCGGCAGTACTGATGATTGGAATGCGCCAATGCTCCATGAAGGGAATCGGTGAACGCCATGAACCGATTGCCGGTGGCGACACAATCAACGTTGCCATTGAAATATCCCCTATGGGGGTGACAACTGTGGGCGATTCGCTGGGAGGTTACTATTACGACCTTATCCGGCAAGCAGCCGCCAAACATGACCGCATATTGAGGTTTCACCCGTTCACACAACTGCAAACAGCCCTTGACGGTCTTGACGAAGGCAGATACCAGATTGTTGTAAGCGATATTCCGGCTACCGCCGATATGAAAGAACGTTACTTGTTTGTGCAACCCGGAGAAATAGACAAACAGGTGCTGGTACAACGTAAGGACTCCATGGGGATGGTTCCGTATGCCAGTCAGTTCGACCTTGCAAGAAAACATATCACATTACCCCATAACTCCCCCTTTATATCGCGGCTACGCAATCTTTCGCATGAAATCGGCGACACAATCTACGTCACCGAAGACCCTCAATATTCCACGGAGCAACTGGTAATAATGACTGCCATCGGTGAAGTCGACAACGCTGTTGCAAGCGCCCGCGTTGCCGCCCCTCTGTTGCAACGCTACCCAAATCTTGATGCCACCCTTGAAATTTCGTTCAATCAATTCCAGGGATGGGCAATGCTGCCGAAAGACTCTTTGCTGCATCGCGAAATGGAATCTTGGTTCACCGGGAATTAAACAAGGAGTGATGAAATGCCTCTGTCCCTATAAGTCCAGCAGTAATTGGACTGTGTATGGCACCGGGGGTGCGGCGTCGTCATGTTGGTTCGACATAGTGAGGCCTAACAACCTTATCGGCAAATGATCCTCATCGAGCATTGCTGCAAGCCGATGTGCCATGGTAATAATTGAATCTTGCTCCGATATTGCACGTGGTTCAGTGATAGAACGTGTTATCTGGGAAAAATCGTTGAACTTCACCTTAAGGGTCAGCGTGTGGCCTTTGAAGTTTTTCTTTTCGAGACGCCGTATGAGGTCATCCACAATTCGCAGAAGCTCGGCATGGATGTCCTGTCGGGAATATATGTCATGGGGAAAAGTGAACTCACATCCCACCGATTTGCGTTCCCTGACAGCTTCCACCGGCCGGTTGTCGACACCGCGTGCGAAATCATAATACAATTTCCCGGCCTTGCCGAATTCAAGCGTCAGCATGGATTGAGAGCAGGCTTTAAGCTCCATGCCGGTGTGGATTCCGAGCATGTGCATTTTCTGTGCTGTCACGGGCCCTACACCCCAGAAGCTTTCCACAGGCAATGTAGCAAGGAATTTCTCTGCCTGTGCGGGATGTATGGTACATAACCCGTCAGGTTTCCGATAATCGGAAGCGACTTTGGCGAGGAATTTGTTGTAGGACACACCAGCCGAAGCACGCAGATGCAACCGTTCCCAAATCTTACGCTTTACCTCCCTTGCGATTGTCACGGCAAGTTCAATCCCGGGTTTGTTAACGGTAACATCAAGGAATGCCTCATCAAGTGATATAGGCTCTATAATATCTGTGTATTCATGAAAAATCTCATGAATCTGTGCCGAGACATCTCTGTAGACATCAAACCGACACGGCACAACAACCAACTGCGGGCACAAACGCCTGGCTTTCGACATGGCTATTGCCGAACGCACTCCAAAACGACGCGCCTCATAGCTCGCCGCCGCCACCACCCCACGCAATCCGTCATGTCCCACGGCCACAGGCTTTCCCCGCAACGCCGGATTGTCGCGCTGCTCCACCGACGCATAGAATGCGTCCATATCCACATGTATTATCTTCCGTTGCATATGGTCGGTCTCTCATGCAAAAATACGGAATAATGATTGAAATGTAAAAAGTGCGTGCGGAAGAGAAGGGATTAATCCCTTCTCTTCCGCACGCACTT
>WSMN01000013.1:0-13697 GCA_013316535.1 Muribaculaceae bacterium
GGGAGGGGGTTAAAACATGGTCGTTGTGGAATGCTTTTAATCGGCGGGAAAGGCGGTTGAATGTATCGTCATCGCCAAGCATTGACACGCATACCCGCACACCTTCCTGTTTGCTGCCTGTGGAAGGGAGGGATATGGTAGATATGCCGTAGCGCAACAAACTTTTTTGCAATCCGTCGCCTGTCATGCCGGGATATCCCATTGTGAAAAAGAATCCATCGGAGATCGGCTGTTCCCCATCGCGGGCATATACGAGATGGAACCCGTTGTCGGTGAACATTTTTCTTGCCATTGCTGCCCGTCGCCCGTATTCCTGTGATACCTCCACAAAGTCGAGTTTCCCATCGACAGCTGCTCCAAGCATTTCTGCGAAAGCATATTGGCTGGAGTGTGTCGTTCCTGATGAAGCGCAGTACAGCACGCCGAAGATATAGGCATCACCGAATGTGAGCATCTCGTAGAATTGCTCGAAAAACGGATATATGCGGTCGGCAACCTGCGGCGTCATGCATACCATGGATATCCGTTGCCCGGCATAGCTGAATATCTTTGATGCCGAAACCAATAGGATACATTGCGAAGTGTAGCGTGCTATCGTAGGAACGAATGGCTCTTTGTATGGTACGCCGTATCGCTGACGGAAATCCATACCGAGGTAAGCGTGGTCTTCAATCACGATGACATCGTGTTTTTCGGCCATGCGTGCTATAATCTTATGCTCTGTTGAAGTCAGGTTTATCCAGGCCGGATTGTTCGGGTTGCTGTAGAGTATTGCGGTTATATTCCCTTTGGAAAGAATCGCGTCAAGACGTGCTTCCAAAGCCTCCCCCCTGCAATCGTAGATGTCAAGCGATTCCTGATTCAGTCCGAGCAGTTTCACCTGGTTATGTTGTGCAGGAAATCCTGGGTCGAGGAACAGTATGGTGTCTTTCCCGGGAATGCGTTGCCCCAGAAGCATGAACAGTGTGAACGTAGCTTGCATGGAACCTACCGTAGGCACGATGCAGCGTGGTGGAATATCAATGTCAAGGAAAGCTTTCAAAAAGCGATGCCCATTCTCTTTCAATGCCGGAATCCCCGCGATATTTGGGTATTGGGATGCGATGCCTGTCAAAAGAGCAGCTCTTTCGGCTTCTATCCCCACTTGCGATGCGGGCAGTCCGGGATTTCCCATTTCAAGATGCACGAATGGTTCGCCGAGATGCTCTTCAAGATGGTGGGCAAGTGCAAGAATCTGTCGTATGGTGGCCGAGGCAATGTTGGGGATATTCATCGCCTTCATTTCGCTGTTTAGCGTTTCTATGGAAATTGGCTTCATGTTAAAACATCAATGATGTATCACATCGTTTTTATTGTTCACGGTGTTGCGCGCGGAGCCTGCCCGCGCGGAATGCGGCCAGATTGGATTCCACCATTTTCTCTCCTTTTGCGGCAAAGATTGTTCGTATGCCGTTTTCAATCTTTTCCGTGGGAATGTCAATGAGGGTGCTTGCGGCACCGAGAAGCACCATGTTGGACGAACGTTGGGTGGCAACCTCTTTGGCCGTGGCATCCATGTCGAAAGCAATCACATTGTCACGACGTTCAAGTTCATTGATTACATCGTTGATTGCAGGATAATCGGGAATGTTTACGAACGGGACTGTGTTGGATACAATCCACCCTGTCGGGGACAGGAACTGAACATAGCGAAGCGATTCCATCGGTTCGAGTGACACGATGAGGTCGGCGGCTCCGGTCGGGATTAGGTCGGATGCAATCGGTGTGGAACTGATGCGCAGGCATGACATCACATCGCCGCCACGTTGGCTCATTCCATGGACTTCGGCTTGTTTGAGGTATAGGTCATCGCGAAGTGCGGCAGCCCCAAGGATGGTGGCTATGGACAATATGCCCTGTCCTCCCACTCCGGCAAGTATTATATCGGTTTTCATTTAGGTTGCTTAAAAAGGTGACTGATGTGGATGTTATTTCTTTGCGTGACGACGTGCGGTCTGTATGCACTCGCGACGCGACACGATTACCGACAGACCTTTGTAGGAGAACTCCTGTTGGAACAGCGTCTTCATTTCTGCATGGTTCCGTGGCAGGGAATCGATGGTCATGAGATGTTCAGGGCTTACACCCAAGCCGAGGCAGATTTCTTCTATTTTGCCGGTTCCCTGGGATTCCTGTCCGCCTGTCATGCCGGTGGTCAGGTTGTCGGAGATTATGACGGTCATAGGGGTGTTTTCGTTAATGGCATCCAACAATCCGGTCATACCTGAATGGGTGAATGTGGAATCCCCTATGATGGCCACGGAGGGATGTTGCCCGGCATCGGCTGCACCTTTGGCCATGGTGATTGACGCACCCATATCGACGCATGTGTCTATGGCGTTATAAGGTGCGAGCCATCCGAGTGTGTAGCAACCGATGTCGCCGAAAACCTTGGGGCTTGGGAACTCTTCAAGTGCGGCGTTTAACGCGGCGTAGACATCTCTGTGGCCACAGCCCTGGCACAATGCCGGCGGACGTGGGGCCACTATTTTAGCCGGTTCGGGAGATGCTTTCAACAATTGCTTTTTCATGTCGGGTACAAGTGCGGCTATGGCTGCGGCAACGTTATCGGGATTCAGTTCGCCGCTTGACGGCAATGTCCCGTCAAGTTTGCCACGCACACTCACCCCGCGGTCAAGCAATCCTCGTAATCCACGTTCTATAACAGGTTGGCCTTCTTCCACGACAAGAACCATGTCGCAAGAGTCTGCCAACTTGGCGACCATGTTGCGTGGTAGTGGATATTGTGAAATCTTGAGCAGTGGGAACGGGCATCCGTCGGGGAAACATTCGTTCACGTAGTTATATGCTATCCCCGATACCAGAATGCCTATGCGGCGGTTACTGCCTTCTTGGAATCGGTTGAACTTTGATTCCTCCGACAGACGTTCGAGGTCGGCTTGTTGCGCAATCAGTTCGCGGTAGCGCACCCGTGAATTGCCTGGCATCAGCACCCATTGGCGTGGATTCGCAGGATAAGCCAGCTCATTCTCATTTTCAGGGTTCTCGTCAGTCTCAACCACGGCACGCGAATGTGCAAGCCGCGTGACCATTCTTATCATGACGGGCAGATGCAACTCTTCTGATAATGAAAAACCATATGTCCCCATATCGTAAGCTTCCTGCTGGCTTGACGGCTCTAATGCAGGCATCATGGCGAACGATGCGTAGAAGCGAGAATCCTGTTCATTCTGTGAGGAATGCATGGAAGGGTCATCCGCAGAAATCACAAGCAATCCACCGTGCGCTCCTGTCATAGCTGAATTCACGAAGGGATCGGCGGCAACATTCAGCCCAACATGTTTCATGGATACGATGGCGCGTTTGCCACAGAACGACATCCCCAAAGCTTCTTCCAATGCTGTCTTTTCATTGGATGACCAATGGGAATGGATGCCGCGCGATTTAGCGACATCATTGCATTGTACGAATTCGAGGATTTCCGTTGAAGGGGTTCCCGGATAGGCATATGCCCCTGAAAGACCCGCATTGATGGCTCCCAATGCAAGCGCTTCATCGCCGAGGAGTAGCTTTTTTGTTTTCATGGTCATTGATTCAATATTCCGATTCCGAATCAAAACAGATTTGAACGGGATGATGCAAATTTACAAAACCATTTGATTAAACCTTCGTTTGCCAAACATGTTGTGCAACACAAATTGAAGAGCGGAATATAGGGTCGGGCCAATTGAAACCTCAAATTTTGGCACATCTACAAGATGCAACTGGCAACAAACCTTTGTGGGCACGAAGTTGTTGTATAATCGACAACCAAATGAAACACTGACATAAACTTTGATAGATTATGACTAAGTCCAAAAAAAGCATTAAGGGTACACAGACCGAGAAAAATCTCGTGATAGCCTATCTTGCCGAGTCATCGGCTTACACGCGATATACGTTCTATGCCCAGCAGGCCGATAAGGAGGAATATTTTCCTATAGGCGAGATTTTCCGCGAGACTGCAGATAATGAATTGCGTCATGGCAAGGTTTTCTTCAAGTTCCTTGAAGGAGGTTCTGTAAACGTTCCGATGGATGTTGATGCAGGCGTGATTGGCGACACCGCTTCAAACCTTGCAACAGCCGCTCATGAGGAGATGGTGGAGGGCGTGGAATTGTACACCGCCAGCGCCAAGGTCGCTGATGAAGAAGGATTCACCGACATCGCGTCTCATTTCAGGGAGATAGCGGAGATAGAGGAACTGCATAGGAAACGGTTTGAACGCTATTTGAAACAAGTGGAGGATGGCACCGTGTGGAAACGCGACAAGGCCATCAAATGGAAATGCCTGGTGTGCGGCTATGTTCATGAGGGTACTGAACCTCCGAAGGTATGTCCGGCATGTGACCATCCATATCAGCATTATATGGCAATGGATGATGGCGACGAATAATGCTTCAGGAATGTTTGAATACAGGAGGTTGTTGCAGGATTTGAAATAATGGATGCACTTCTCCCAAGCTGTTCCTTTATTATCTTAAGCATAGGGGACGCTGCATCGGGATTCAGAATCCCGATGCAGCGTCCCCTATGCTTGCACGTGCTTGTGGACTCTACACATTTTAAAAAGTGCTTCAGATAGGCGGCTTTTATGATTAAATTCGTATCTTTGTAAATTGAAAGTTCCCCATGGACAAGCTGTCGTGGAGGACACATGGACACAGGAAAACATCTAAAATATATACACATGAAATTCAAAGTTGCGAGCAAGGCGCTTTACTCCACCCTTTCAGGCGTGAGTAAGGTTATTAACTCCAAGAACACACTGTCGATTCTTGATAACTTCCATTGGAGCGTGCAGGATGGCTTTTTGGTGATAACAGCTTCAGATTCAGAAAATACACTCACTGCAAAGGTTGCTATAAGCGACGTGCAGGGCGAAGGTGATTTCTGTGTGAACGCCCGCCGCATTTCCGACATAGCTAAGGAACTTCCCGATGTGGATGTGGAATTCGATATAAACGAATCTACATATGCCATGAAGATTTCCTTCCCTGGTGGTAATTTCGATATGGTGACTCTTGAAGGGGCACAATACCCGCAGACAATTGAAGCCTCCGACCCCGATGCATCGTTCGATATGCTGTGCCCTGCCACGCAAATATTGAGCGGAATTGAAAACACGCTGTTCGCAGTCGGTTCCGATGAGCTGCGTCCGCAGATGATGGGCATCCTGTGGGACATCAAGGAGGACGGCATCACTTTTGTCGCTACCGATACACGCAAACTTGTGCGTTATGTCGACCGCACATCTGCTCCGGGCATGACGGCATCATGCATCCTTCCTGTGAAGCCTGCGGTTATCCTGAAATCTTTGCTTGGTAAGGACGAGGAGGTGAACGTGACCATATCTCCCCGCAGTGCAGTGTTCCGCACCGAATCGCTCACGTTGACCAGCCGTTTCATAAAGGGTAATTTCCCCGATTACAACCGTGTTATACCCACTTCCAATCCTTTCACAGTTACAGTTGACCGGGGTGCCATACTGACAGCGGTTCGTCGTGTTTCCGTATGTGCCGATCCCGGGCACGGGTTAGTGAAATTCCGCTTCTCCCCCACCCGTGTGGAGATGAAGGTCGACGACCCCAATGTGAACACATTCGCTCATGAAGAAGTGCCGTGCGATTTCACCGGGCAGGAAATGGTAATAGGATTCTGTGCCGCATATCTTATTGAGATTTTCTCCACGCTGTCCACCGACAATGTGATTCTCAAGCTTGCCGACCCATCACGTCCGGGCGTATTTCAGCCGGAAGATAATGAGGAGAACACAGATTTGGTGATAATCCTTATGCCAATGACGGTGCAGGACTTTTGACATTGCCCATCATTCTCTCATAAAATATAGTGTATAGTTTAATTCACATTAGATTTGAAACTGAACTTGAAAAAGCCGGTGATATTTTTCGACCTTGAAACCACCGGCACTAATATAACAAGCGACCGTATCGTAGAGATTTCCATGATAAAGGTGTTCCCCGATGGGCATGATGAGCAGCGCACCTTACGAGTGAACCCCGGTCGGCCTATTCCCCGGGAAGCATCGGAGATTCATCACATATATGATGAAGATGTTGCCGGGAAACCTCTTTTCAAACAGGTTGCTGCACAGCTGGCTGCCAACTTCCTTGGTTGTGACATCGCAGGATTCAATTCCAATAAGTTTGATGTGCCGATGCTTGCCGAGGAATTTGCCAGGGCCGGAGTGGATTTTGATTTCACACGTCCCCGGTTCATTGACGTTCAGACAATATTCCATAAAAAGGAGCAGCGCACCCTAACTGCCGCCTATCGCTTCTATTGCGATAAGGAGCTTGATGGGGCGCACTCGGCCAATGCCGATACCCGAGCTACCTACGAGGTGCTTATGGCACAGCTTGACCGTTACGACGACCTGCCCAATGACATGGATGCCCTTGCCGAATATTCCTGCCAAAATAAGAATGTGGATCTGATGGGGCGCCTGGTTTATGATGACCAGCATCGGGAGGTCATAAATTTTGGGAAATACAAGGGGCAATTGGCCGCCGACGTGCTACGCCGCGACCCCGGTTATTTTGCTTGGATACAACAAGGCGATTTCCCGTCTGACACAAAACGGGTATTCACAGCCATCAAACTGCGTATGCGATGAACGGAAAGCATATTGTTCTCGGCATAACCGGCGGAATCGCCGCTTATAAGGCGGCTTCATTGGTCAGACTGTTCGTCAAGGCTGGTGCGGAAGTGCAGGTTATAATGACTCCTAACGCAAAGGAATTCATCACGCCCGTCACATTATCCACTTTAAGTGGCAAGCCTGTGATAAGCGAGTTCTTCACAGCCAATACGGGTCAGTGGAATTCTCATGTCGACCTCGGCCTGTGGGCTGATGCCATGGTGATAGCTCCAGCAACGGCATCCACCATAGCCAAGATGGCTAACGGTGTGGCCGACAATATGCTTGTAACCTCATATCTGTCGTCACGGGCACCTGTATTTGTGGCTCCGGCCATGGATTTCGATATGATGCGCCATCCAACCACTTGCCGCAATATCGAATTGCTCCGTAGCTATGGCAACCACATTATAGAGCCTGCCACGGGGGAATTGGCTTCTCATCTTGTTGGCAAAGGGCGTATGGAGGAGCCTGAAAAGATATTTGAAACAGTACGGGACTTCTTTCAATCCCCACTTACGATGAAGGGGAAACGGGTTCTTGTTACCGCAGGCCCGACGCGAGAGAGAATTGACCCCGTACGTTTCATAAGCAACTATTCAACCGGCAAAATGGGGGTCGCCATAGCCGATGCTGCGGCTCGCCGTGGTGCGGAAGTCACGTTGGTTCTCGGGCCTTCGGAGGTGCGTCCGCAGCACTCGGGGGTGGATGTAATAAATGTGGAGTCGGCACGCGAGATGCTGGAGGCATGTCAGACCCATTTCCCGGGATGTGACATAGCTGTGATGACAGCTGCTGTTGCTGATTACACCGTGGCGAATCCTGCTGAACACAAAATAAAGCGTGAGGGCAACCGTCCGCCGGTGATAGAATTTGTACAGAATCCTGATATCGCCGCTACTTTAGGGGCGTGCAAGAAACCTGGGCAGATTCTGGTGGGTTTCGCACTTGAGACTGATAATGAGGAAAACAATGCGCTTGACAAAATCCGTCGTAAAAATCTTGATTTTGTGGTTATGAATTCTTTGCGTGACCATGGTGCGGGATTTGCCACCGATACCAATAAGGTGACGATTTTCAATCGTGACGGTTCTTCGCAGGCTTTCCAGCTGAAATCGAAAATGCAGGTGGCCGAGGATATACTGGATGCCGTGACCAAAGTTGAATAAATTTGCCAACACTCTCTTTCTGTTATGATAACAACTTGTTATAAAGGTATAATCCTTCTGATTGTCTGTCTTGTTGCTCCATACATTGCGGCACAGGAATTGAATTGCGAGGTGACAATAAACACCGACCAGATTCAGGCTACCAACCGCAGTGTGTTCGAGACATTGCAGGAGGCTGTGAGGGAATATCTGAATACAAATCATTTCACAAACGACCAGTATTCGGTGAATGAACGCATAGAATGCCGATTTTTCTTCACAATAACCGAATATACAGACAATGTGCTGAAAGGAGACCTTCAGGTTCAGTCATCACGACCTGTCTATAACAGCACATACACCACGACACTGCTGAATTTCAAGGACAACAAGATTGAATTCCCTTATCAGGAGGGGGAACCTCTCAATTTCACTGTCAACACAATGGAGAGCCAGCTGACTGCTATCCTTAATTTTTATGCCTACCTTATTATAGCCATGGATCGCGACAGTTTTGCTCCACATGGAGGTGACGAGGCATTTGACAGATTGAAAATGATTGTCCAGATGGCACAATCTTCGGGTGAGGGTGGCTGGAAAGCTTTTGAGGATAAGAAGAACCGTTCGGCGGTTTTGTCGGTGTTTACCGATCCGGCGACATCAGGTACCCGTGACTTGCTTTACGATTACCACCGCACCGGGCTTGACGAGATGTTCATGTCGCCTGACAAAGGGCGCGCCAAGATAACATCCTCGCTTGATTATCTGCAGAAGGTGTATGACATGGACCCCATGTCAGTGGGATTATCGCTGTTCAGGGATGCGAAACTGGATGAATTGGTCAATGTGTATTCAAAGGCATCGCAGACCGAACGTGAAAAAGTGGTTGAATTGTTATCGCCATTGTATCCCACTGAAATGAAACGTATCAACCTTATCAAGGCCGGAACAACCAAGTGAAGCATGATAAAGACATTACACATCTCGAACTACGCGCTGATAGACAACATCGATATAACTCTTCACCATGGCCTTAACATTCTGACTGGTGAAACCGGAGCCGGAAAGTCAATTATTCTCGGAGCTCTTTCTTTGTTACTTGGAGGGCGGTGCGACACCAAGGCTGTTCGTAATCCACAGGTGAAATCGGTCATTGAGGCAACATTCAGCACTGACGGCTACCTCTCTTTCGAGCGGTTTTGCCAGGCCAATGAAATTGATTGGGATTCGGATGCTATAATACTCCGTCGTGAAATCGCGCCCAATGGACGCTCGCGAGCGTTCATCAATGATTGCAGTGTGAACCTTTCCTTGCTTCAGGATGCCGCATTGCAATTGGTCGACATCCATTCACAGCATCAGAATCTGTTGCTGGCTTCCCCACCCTATCAATTGCGTGTAATTGATTCGCTCGCAGGCAATGCGTCCCGTCTTGAGTTTTTTGACTCCGCTTACAACGGCTATCGTCATGCGGTGCGCCGTTACAAGCAAGAACGCCGGGCAATGGAGCAGGCTAAGGATGATGAGGAATTTCTTAGGTTCCAATATAAGCGTCTTAAGGATGCCAATCTTAAGGCTGGAGAGGTGGAGGAACTGGAACATGAGCGTGAACTGCTCGTGAATATGGCCGATGTGAAAAGCTCACTTGCATTGGTTGCATCAAATCTCTCCGACGGAGACGAAAATGTCGACCAGCTGCTGAAACAGACCATTGACGAATCCGAACGTTTGTGCGACCTGGTGGAGGATGCCGATTCGCTGACCGAACGGCTGCGCACTCTTCGTGTTGAACTTCAGGATATAGCCGAGACATTTGCCGGATATGACAGGTCGCTTGCCGGTGACCCAGACCGCCTTGATGAAGTGGAGGAACGTCTGAATTTGCTATATGACCTTTTGCGCCGACAGAAAGTGGAGTCGGTGGAGGAGCTTATCGCAGTGCGTGACGATATGAAAAAACGGCTCAACAGCATCGATATTGGCGATGAGACTCTTTTGGAGCTGGAACTGGCTGCCAAACGGGCCAAGAAAGAGGCTTTGGAGATTGCTGCTGAAATTTCAAAGGAACGGCATGTCGAGGCCGAGCGTTTTGCAAAAGTTCTGAAAGAGCGTGCCGTGCCACTGGGAATGAAAAACCTGCAGGTGGAGATAACCGTTCGAGATACCGAACTTTCGTCCACAGGTATCGACCATGTGGAATTTTTGTTCGCTTTCAACAAGAACCAGCCGTTGTTGCCTGTGGGGAATACAGCGTCAGGCGGTGAAATCTCCCGCCTTATGCTATGCATAAAATCCATAGTTGCCGACAAAATGCAGTTGCCGTCCATCATATTCGATGAGGTCGATACGGGAGTTTCGGGTGATGTAGCCGACAAGATGGGAGAACTGATGCGCCAGATTGCAGGTAATATACAGGTGATAGCCATAACCCACCTGCCACAGGTGGCTTCCAAAGGACAAACCCATTATAAGGTGTTCAAGGAGGATACCGAAAACTCGACTGTAACCCGTATCAAGCAGCTTGATTCCGATGAGCGCGTACGTGAACTTGCCATGATGCTTTCAGGCTCATCGGTCAATGAGGCTGCGATTGCCAATGCCCGCGAACTGTTGAGGTTGACAAATAATGATTCCAATTTATTCTGACACTGACTATGCTTGAGAAAACCGACTATATTTATGGCATAAGAGCCGTTATTGAAGCCATCGAATCCGGCAAGGAAATCGACAAAGTTCTTGTGCGTAAAGACCTGAAAGGAGATCTTGCGCGCGAACTTATGGAAGTGGTGAAACACCATGGTGTGCTTGTGCAGAAAGTGCCTGTTGAAAAAATCGAACGAATCACGCGCAAGAACCATCAAGGGGTGCTTGCCATTTTATCGGCGATAACCTACGATAGCCTTGCCAATGTGGTGCCGATACTTTATGAGGAAGGGCGCACACCATTTATAGTGCTTCTTGACGGTATAACCGATGTGAGAAATTTCGGAGCGATTGCGCGGACTTGTGAATGCGCCGGTGTGGACGCCATAGTAATTACACGACGTGGCGGGGTCGGGGTGAATGCGGATGCAATGAAGACATCGGCAGGAGCCTTGAGTTATATCCCTGTGTGCCGGGAGACGAGTATTCTTAATGCCGTAAAATTTCTGCGTGACAGCGGATGCCGTGTGTTCGCTGCATCGGAGAAATCCACAATCGATTATACCCGTGCAGATTACACCGGGCCTGTGGCGTTGGTGATGGGTGCCGAGGATGTCGGCATATCCCCCGATGTTTTGCGCTTCTGCGATGAAACCGTTTCTATCCCGCAGGCGGGCAAAATAGGTTCATTGAATGTATCTGTTGCTGCAGGTGTAATGATTTATGAGGTGGTGCGGCAACGACGCGGCGTTTTATGATTTTGTTGCTGGATTATGCTTTAAAGCATCTGAAAATTTGTAAGCACAATGCTTGCAAAGCAGGAAATATATGTTAACTTTGCAACGATTCATTAATCTTAACCCCATACAGAGATGAAGAAGCATAATTTTTATGCAGGGCCCTCAATTTTGAGCCCCTACACCATCAAAAACACTGCCGATGCAGTGCTCGATTTCGCCAACACGGGTCTTTCGATTCTCGAAGTTTCACACCGCTCCAAGGAGTTCCAGGCTGTGATGGACGAAGCCCAGGCTCTGGTAAAGGAGCTGTTGGAGGTGCCCGAAGGCTACCATGTGCTTTTCCTCGGAGGCGGTGCAAGTCTCCAGTTCGCCATGGTGCCCTTCAATCTGTTGCAGGCAAAAGCCGCATATCTTGACACCGGCGTGTGGGCACACAAGGCCATCAAGGAGGCAAAGCTCTTCGGTGAGGTTGATGTCGTTGCATCTTCAGAGGACCGTAATTATAACTACATCCCGAAAGGTTATGCGGTTCCCGATGATGTGGACTACTTCCATTATACCACCAATAACACCATCTATGGTACTGAAATCCGTAAGGATCCGGATGTGAAAGTACGCATGGTTGCCGATATGTCGTCCGACATCTTCTCCCGCCCGGTCGACGTGAGCAAATACGACATCATATATGCCGGGGCACAGAAAAACCTGGCTCCCGCAGGAGCCACTATAATAATCGTGCGCGAAGATGCATTAGGCCACGTTACGCGTCCTATACCCACAATGCTGAACTATAAGACCCATGCTGACAAGGGTTCTATGTTCAACACCCCTCCTGTTCTTCCGATTTACAGTGCTTTGCAGACACTTAAATACTATAAGGAAGTTGGCGGAATCAAGGAGCTGGAGAAGCGCGATCTCGCCAAAGCGGCCAAATTGTATGAGGCTATCGACTCAAGCAGAATGTTTGAGGCAACGGTAGCTGACCACGACGACCGCTCAATAATGAACGTATGCTTCGTGATGAAACCGGAATATAAGGAGCTTGAAAAGGCGTTCATTGACTTTGCCGCTACCAAGGGAATAGTGGGCATCAAGGGACACCGCTCCGTTGGTGGCTTCCGTGCGTCGCTTTACAATGCGCTTCCCATGGAAAGTGTTGATGTGCTTGTTGCGGCAATGAAAGAATTCGCTGAAAAATAAGGACTAGTCTAACCATAAATCGGAAATAGAGATGAAAGTTCTTGTAGCTACCGAAAAACCGTTTGCCGCAGTGGCGGTCGACGGAATCCGCAAAGTCATTGAAGATGCAGGCTATGAGCTTGAACTTCTTGAAAAATATACATCTAAAGAAGCGTTGCAAAATGCTGTTGCCACTGCCGACGGTCTAATTATACGCAGTGACAAAGTGGATGCCGAGGTTCTTGACGCGGCCAAGCAACTGAAAGTTGTGGTGCGCGCAGGTGCCGGTTATGACAATGTGGATCTTGCTTCGGCCACAGAACATGGCGTGTGTGTCGAAAACACTCCGGGACAGAACTCCAATGCCGTTGCTGAACTTGTCTTCGGTATGGCCGTGATGGCGGTTCGCAACATGTATAACGGCACATCCGGCACTGAATTGAAAGACAAACCACTCGGCATTCATGCTTTCGGCCAGGTAGGCCGTAACGTGGCACGTATCGCCAAGGGATTCGGCATGAAGGTGTCTGCTCTTGACCCTTATTGCCCCGATGAAGTAATGGAGGCCGCAGAAGTCTCGCCGGTGCATTCGGTGGAAGAGTTGTACCGTAACAATAATGTGGTGTCGCTTCATATCCCGGCAACCGATGAGACCCGTCGTTCGGTTGGATTCGACCTTATAACACTTCTTCCCAAGAATGGCGTTCTCGTGAATACTGCCCGTAAGGAGGTTATCGATGAGGAAGGCTTGCGCAAGGCTTTGCGTGAACGTCCCGACCTGAAATATGTTGCCGATATTCGTCCTGACATAGCTGATGAATTGGCGCAGGAATTTGAAGGGCGTGTATTTTTCACCCCCAAGAAAATGGGAGCACAGACCGCTGAAGCCAATATCAATGCCGGTATTGCAGCTGCCAATCAGGTTGTGGCATTCCTGCGTGACGGGGTTGACCGCTTCCGGGTGAATAAATAACCTGTTGACTTATCGTTTGTGGGGGTGTGCCGGAGAGGTGCACCCTCGCTTATGTTTTTAACTGCTATTAGATTTGTAATGCCGATTATACGCAATTCCGACAAATGGGCCTGCCGCCAGATTGCCGCTTCATTGGCGGCATTCGGAGTGTGTCGTGTGGTAACATCTCCGGGTAGCCGCAACGTGCCGTTGCTGATGGCGGTTGCACGACGTGGCGACCTTGAGGTGCACTCTGTGATTGATGAGCGTTCGGCGGCGTTCATTGCGTTGGGAATGGCATCCTTAAGTGGGGAACCTGTGGCATTGGTATGTAC
>WSMN01000013.1:13707-25929 GCA_013316535.1 Muribaculaceae bacterium
ATTATGCCCCTGCATTGGCCGAGGCATACTATCGTCATATACCACTTATAGCCGTTACAGCCGACCGTCCTGCCGAATGGATTGACCAGGATGACAGCCAAACCATAAGGCAACCAAAGGCGTTGGACAATATTGTGAAATGTTCCTATGCTATCAATGGAGATGCTGAAACTGCAACAGACCGCTGGTTTGTCAATCGTACTCTGAACGATGCGATGCTCACGGCTATATGTGGACGCAAAGGACCGGTTCACATCAATGTGGCTTTGGCCACCCCACTTTCCCAAGAAGATGATATCGATTCGGCAGAGACGTTCCGTAAAATATCGATTACGGAACGTCAGGATTTGCTTCCTACAGATATTGCCAGGGAAATGGCAGCCGGGCTTTGTGGTAAAAAAGTTCTTGTGGTTGCCGGATTCAATCCGCCATCTGCAAGGGTGAATAGAGCCATGGCACAATTGGCCGCATTGCCCAATGTGGCAGTTCTGTCAGAAGGTCTCTCTAACATACACGCCAAAGGGAGTTTGCGTGCTTCCGACATCTTTATGCACAAGTTGATTGGAGCAGGCCATGATGAACTTTGGCCGGAGATTGTGATTACATTGGGAGGGGCATTGGTTTCACCGGCATTAAAAACGTTCCTGCGCGAAAAACGGCCGCAGGAGCATTGGCATGTGGGGATTAATGAAGCTACCATCGATTGTTTCATGGCACTAACCCGGAGGGTGGAAATATCCCCGGATGGATTCTTCCCCCGTTTGGCCGGTGCCCTTTCGCATTTAACGCGGACGGGGGCTAATCATGGTTCTTATGCCGCCGCATGGCATAATGCCGCCATGGCGTATGAATTGCCCAAAGTGAACAAGTGGAGTGCATTCTTTGCAGTGAGAGAAATACTTCGTAATATTCCGTCGGCTTGGAATTTACAACTTAGCAACGGGATGAGTGTACGTTATGCTTTGGCAAATGACCTGTCCAGGCATCATCGTGTTGACTGCAACAGGGGTGTCAGCGGAATCGACGGAAGCGTTTCAACTGCTGTGGGTGCTGCAAATGTCGTTTCAGTGCCTACATTGCTTATAACCGGTGACATGAGCCTGCAATATGACATTGCCGCACTTTCAGCTGCGGATTTGCCTTCACGGCTGAAGATTGTTGTCCTTAACAATGGCGGCGGCGGTATATTCAAGTTTGTCAAAACCACAGCCGGTTTGCCGGAGCTGCCTACTTTGATAAACGGGCAGATGAACCTTCCATTGGAACAGCTTGCCAGGGCATATGGATTCCATTATCTGCGAGCCTGTGACAGTGTGCAACTTCGTGAAGCCGTCAGGGATATGATTGATGAAACTGACAGGCCGGTGATAATGGAGGTTGTGACAGATGCTGATGTTGATGCCGCTGAAATGACGAGTCTGTATAACGGGATTTTTTAAATAGATTGATCATTAAAATAAATACATATGAGACAGTGGACCCCCATCAAGGAATATGAGGATATTCTGTTTGAACAATACCAGGGTATTGCCAAGATTACGATAAATCGTCCTGAAGTTTACAATGCTTTTCGCCCGCGCACCAATTTCGAGATGCTCGATGCGATTGACTATTGCCGCAATACGTCTGAAATTGGAGTCATTATACTGACCGGCATTGGCGACAAGGCTTTCTGTTCCGGCGGAGACCAGCATTACAAAGGTCTCGGCGGTTATGTGGATGCCGACGGAACCCCTCGCCTGAATGTGCTGGAATTGCATAAGGCAATACGCTCTATTCCCAAGCCTGTTATTGCGATGGTCAATGGATATGCCATCGGTGGTGGGAATGTTCTTAACGTGGTGTGTGACCTCTCGATAGCATCGGAAAACGCACGGTTCGGCCAAACGGGGCCCAAGGTCGGTAGTTTCGATGCCGGATTCGGGTCCTCTTACCTCGCCCGCTGTGTCGGACAGAAGAAAGCGCGTGAAATATGGTATCTGTGTCGTCAGTACACAGCAAAGGAAGCTCTTGAAATGGGCATGGTTAACGCAGTAGTGCCTTTGGAACGGCTTGAGGATGAGACCGTGGAATGGTGTGAAACGATTCTTAAGCGTTCGCCCATGGCCATACGCATGATAAAACGCGCTCTGAATGCAGAGCTTGACGGACAGGCCGGTTTGATGGAGTTTGCCGGGGATGCTACCCTGCTGTATTATCTGATGCCGGAGGCACAGGAGGGCAAGAATGCGTTCTTGGAAAAACGTGAACCGGATTTCGGGCAGTTCCCTAAATTCCCGGGATAATGCTGAAAGCGTCGTTTGAACCCTATACACTTCATTTCAAAGAGACGGCCATAACCTCGCGTTCACATATGGATGTCAAGGAGACATTTATTGTAAAGGTGTGGGATGAGGAGGTTCCTGATGTGGTCGGTATGGGTGAATGTGCCATCTTCCGAGGATTGAGTGCGGAGGATACTCCCGGTTATGAAGATATTTTGGGTGAGGCATGTCGGAATCCGTCGGCACTTCCGCCCGTATCATCAATCCGTTTCGGGTTTGAGACCGCGATTGCTGATTTAAGAAACGGGGGTACTGGCAGATTCGTTGACAATGATTTCACGCGGGGTGAAACTCCGTTGGTAATAAACGGTCTGATATGGATGGGTGACAAACGCACCATGAAACATCGAATCCGCCAAAAGCTTGATGCCGGTTTCCGATGTGTGAAACTAAAAATCGGCGGTATAGATTTCAATGATGAATTGGATTTGCTCGGTTCTGTAAGGGATGAATTTTCGGTGTCCGATGTTGAGTTGCGTGTCGATGCCAACGGAGCGTTTACACCGGCAAATGCGATGGAACGGCTTGAACGGTTGTCGGAACTGGAACTGCATTCCATCGAGCAACCAATCCGTCAGGGACAATGGGAAGATATGGCTCTGTTGTGCAGCCGCTCTCCTGTTCCCATTGCCCTTGATGAAGAGCTTATAGGTTTTCGCTCCGACGAAGAGAAAAAACACTTGCTGGATGAAATACGTCCGCAATACATCATATTGAAGCCGTCGCTATGTGGTGGCTTCACAGAAGCCGATAAGTGGATTGAAATTGCCGGGAAGCGGCATATAGGATGGTGGGCTACATCGGCATTGGAGTCCAATGTCGGGTTGGGCGCGATAGCCCAATGGGTGTCACGATATTCTCCTGACATGCCTCAAGGGCTTGGCACGGGTGCGCTTTACACCAATAATTTCCCCTCTCTGCTTTGGTTGGACGGTGACAAATTGTATTTTCAACAGATTTGATATGGATTATCCCGAGGAATGGCGCGGTTTCGTTAACGAATGGAACAATGACAATGATTACGTAATGGCACACACCTCCGGCTCCACAGGGGAGCCAAAGGAAATCCGTCTGCTCAAATCCGATATGATGAGTTCGGCTTGCGCCACAAACAATAGATTTGGCATTACGCAGGATTCACGATTGTTATGTCCACTCTCACCGAATTATATTGCGGGGAAAATGATGATGGTTCGTGCCATCGCTGCGGATTGCACATTGATTGCCGAGCATCCGTCTAACGAGCCGCTGGCAGATGATTACGGAACCATCGACCTCATGGCGGTAGTGCCATCACAATGCGCTTCGCTGCTGAATAATGATATTGCGGCTTCGTCATTGAAAAATTTAATCATAGGTGGTGCGCCCCTGCCGGCTAATCTTGAGAAAGAATTGGTGGAAATGCCATGGCGTTCTTACGCCACTTATGGAATGACAGAAACATGCAGCCATGTGGCATTGCGGAAACTCGGTACTTCGGTTTATGAAGCGATGCCGGGTATATTGTTTTCGCAGGATGAACGTGATTGCCTGGTCATTGAAAGCGACTTATTTAGTTTCAAACGGCTTGTTACGAATGATGTTGTTGATTTGCTTGACAATCGAGCATTTCGTTGGCTTGGGAGGCATGACAACGTGATTAACAGCGGTGGTGTGAAATTCCATCCTGAACAACTTGAAAAATTATTGGAGGGCAAACTTCCGTTCCCATTCTATTTCATGGGGGTCCCTCATGAAAAATGGGGGCAGTCTGTAGCAATGGCAATTGAAGCGCCCGCAGATAGCGATGCAGAATCCATAATGATTGAAGCTACTGCTATTTGCCGTGCATGCTTGCCTCGATATGCCTTTCCAACCAAAATCCATATTGTTGATGCGTTGCCACGCACGGCAAACGGTAAGTTACAACGGAAAGAGAGCATGTTAAAATGAATCTTTTAACATGCTCTCTCCTATGAGGTGCCACATCAAAGGATGCGATGAAACTCCGAATGACAGGTTTTGAGTTCTCAATCCGCTTTGTAATCCGCCTGGCCACCGCTTGCGCAGTGTGCTCCCGGTATAACCGGGATGGGGCCCGCCATTACGGAATTGAGTTTGTCTCGGTATTCCATTAAAATTTGATGAGTTTCCCAATCAACTTTGGTGTGGCATTTTTTTCAATGAAGTCGAAAGTTTATTTACCTTTATCGGTAAAATCCTTTGTAAAAAGAGCCTCTGCCCTTTTCCGTTTGCTTTTATAACGCAAATTTAATTCAATAGGTTTGATTGTGCAAATACCCTGTGAATTTTTTTTGATTTTTTGGTTTGATGCTGCAACTTTATCTTGGGATGGAACGTCTAAGAAAGTGTAAATCCGATTTCCATTCAACTTTTGTTGCATTAAGGAATGTTACGCAATGATAACATCCTTTGGATTTTTAGGATTATGATTAACCTGTAATTTTGCGGTCATTATGATATCACTTAGGGATGTAAACAAAACCTATCAGGGTGCCGTGCCGTTGCACGTGCTTAAAGGGATAAACCTGGAAATTGACAAAGGAGAACTGGTATCGATTATGGGAGCTTCAGGCTCCGGCAAATCCACGCTTCTGAATATTCTCGGAATACTTGACAACTATGATTCGGGGGAATACCGTCTGGACGGTACTTTGATTAAAAATCTTAGCGAAAACAAAGCTGCGGAATATCGTAACCGCATGATAGGCTTTGTATTCCAGTCGTTCAATCTTATTAACTACAAAAATGCAATGGAGAATGTGGCGTTACCGCTGTTTTACCAAGGTGTTGGCCGGCGGAAACGAAATCTCCTGGCCATGGAGCAGCTGGATAAAATGGGGCTTGCCGACCGCGCGCATCACCTGCCTGGTGAACTTTCGGGCGGACAGAAACAACGTGTGGCCATTGCCCGTGCTCTCATCACCCAGCCTTCCATTATCCTTGCCGATGAACCTACCGGTGCCCTTGACAGCAAAACCTCCAAGGACGTGATGCAGGTGTTCCGACAACTCAACCGCGAGGATGGGATGACCATTATTATAGTGACGCACGACCCCGGCGTTGGAGAGCAGACCGATAGACTGATACGTATCTCCGACGGAGTAATAGTGTAATCTGAAACAATCCGATAGACTGATGTTCGACCTTATAAGCGAAATCCTTCAGACATTGCAGCACAACAAACTACGCACTGCCCTCACGGGGTTTGCAGTGGCATGGGGGATATTCATGCTCATTGTGTTGCTGGGAATGGGAAACGGAGTTGCCAATTCATTCAGGGAGAATGCCTTGGCTCCAGGTTCACAGAAAATCAAGGTGTGGGGCGGTCGCACAAGCAAACCTTATCACGGTTATCGCGAAGGACGTAACATTCCCCTCAAAAATGCCGACATCGAGCGAATTTCCAAAGAGAACGGTGGATTCGTGGATGAAGTCAACTCTGTAATCTACGGTGGTTCCGCCAACATGTCATCGGGGAAATATTCCCGGAATGTAAGTTATACTGGTGTATTCCCTTCGCAGATTACTACAGAAGGAAATATCAACAAGATTCACGGACGCATAATCAACGATAAGGATATGGCCTCATGTGCAAAGGTCGTTGTGCTCCCTTTGGAATACGCTTCACAGCTGTTTCCTCCTGACGGAACCAAGGCTGTAGGGAAGCGCGTTGACTTTGGAGGCCTCTCCTACCTTGTCATAGGTGTGTTCGAAGCGCCATGGAACCGCAACGTGTTCATCCCCTATACAACGGCACAGATGCTTGCGGGAAACGAAGATAATCCGGGCAGCCTTAACATTATGCTTAAGAATCTTGAGACAATTGAGGATGGAGACAATGCAGAAAAAGAATTGCGTGGCACCCTGGCCAAGGCTCATGATTTTGACCCTGACGACGAGAGCGCATTATGGGTATGGAACCAGTTCTCACAGGGATTGAAGGGTTTGAGCGCAATGAACATCCTTAACATGTCGATATGGATTCTCGGTCTACTAACGCTTCTAAGCGGGGTGGTGGGTATCAGTAACATAATGTTCGTGTCGGTCAAGGAACGTACACACGAGATTGGCATACGCCGTGCGATAGGTGCAAAACCGCGCACAATCCTGATACAGATTATCGCCGAGAGCGTTGCTATAACCACTCTGTTCGGTTATATAGGCATTGTGTTGGGCACCGTTGCCTCTCAATTGCTCGATATGGGAATCGGAGACACCGATTTCATTAAGAATCCCACTGTGAGCCTGGCAACGGCGATAGAAGTGACGGTTGTGCTGATTGTGGCCGGAGCGTTGGCCGGGTTGTTCCCGGCGTTGAAATCGCTTAAGGTGAAGCCTGTGGAAGCCCTCCGCGATGAATGATAATCATGGAAACCAAAGAACGACTAAAGACAAACAGCCCTGATGCGCCTTACAATATTTGACATAGAAAATTGGAAAGAAATCGGTGCCACGTTGGCTCGCAACAAAACGCGGACTTTCCTCACAGGTTTCGGAATCTTTTGGGGAACGGCCATGCTGGCCATACTGCTTGGCGGGGCACGTGGCGCCAAGGATTTGCTTATGCGGAATTTCGACGGGTTCGCCACAAACAGCGGTATATTGTTCTCCGAAAACACCACCAAGCCATACAAGGGGCACCAGAAAGGCCGCTCATGGCAAATGGATGTCACCGATGTGGAACGGATGAAAGCCAATTTCCCAGAATTGCAAACCATTACCGAGATGTACTCCAACTATGGGGTAAGTTCCCGCAACGGAAAATACAGCTACAACGGCAATGTAAGCGGTGTTGAAGCGCAGTATGCCGAGGTGATGTTGCCGGTAATCTATTCCGGCCGATTTGTCAACGAGGCCGATGTCAGTGTCGGACGCAAAGTGGCGGTGGTAGGCAAAAAAGTTGCCAACGAATTGTATCCGGGAGTGGAATCGCCGGTCGGGCAACAGATAATTGTCAACGGAATATCTTATAACATCGTGGGGATTGTGGGGCAGACCAATGAGATTAATATGAACGGACGGCTCGACGAGTCGGTACTCCTACCCTCTTCCACGTTCAGGCGCGCTTTCAAGCGTGGCGACAAGGTGGATGTAATCATGCTCGTGGCCAAAGATGGGAAAAAGATTGCCGACCTGGTGCCGCGTATGCGCAGACTTATGTATTCGCGCCATTCCATTGCACCCGATGATGAACGCGCCATGGAGGTTTTCGATATTTCCGAAAAATTCGAGATGGTCGACAATTTGTTCAAGGGGGTGTCTCTTTTGGCCATGTTCATCGGATTAAGCACTCTTCTCGCCGGAATTATAGGCATCGGGAATATTATGTGGGTAATCGTCAAAGAGCGTACCCAAGAAATCGGCATAAGGCGGGCTATCGGAGCCAAACCGCGCGACATAATTGTCCAGATTCTATCCGAAGGGATGATGCTGACAGCGGTAGCGGGTGTGGCGGGAATATGTTTTGCTGCCATGGCTCTTGGAATCACGCAGACTCTCACGGCCAATGAAATCTCCACCCCTCAATTCCAGATGAATTTATACCAAGCACTTGTAATCATGGTCACTTTCGCCGTGCTTGGAACCCTTGCGGGGCTTATACCTGCTACCAAGGCCATGAAAATTAAACCCATCGAGGCTCTTAATGACAAATGATGGGGCGGAATCCGAAAATGGGTAACCGGCACTTGAATATTTAAATAACAGCTAACATTATCATACGCAATGAAAAAATTCTTCAGAATCCTTTTGTGGATTATAGTCGGTGTGGTTTTCATCGGCACATTCGTTTACCTCTATGTTAACTCTCAGAAAAAAGATGCGGTATATGAACTTGTGAACCCGTCTACGGAAACGATAGAACGCACCACGGTGCTGACAGGGAAAATCGAACCGCGTGATGAAATTGAAATCAAGCCACAGATTTCAGGTATCATAAGCGAAGTTCTTGTTGAGGCCGGTGACCAGGTCAAGGCGGGCGATATTCTTGCAAAAATAAAGGTTATACCAGATGAGACACAACTATCTTCGGCCGAGAACCGGGTGAAAGTGGCGCAGATTTCACTTGAGGAAGCCCGCATGACCTATGAGAGGACAAAAAATCTTTACGACAAGAAATTCGAGAGCCGCGAAAAGTTCGAGACTGATGAGGCTGCCTACAGAAGGGCTGCAGAGGAATTGGCTCAGGCAAAAGACCAGCTTACCATTGTGCGCGACGGAGTTTCGGCTTCGAATGCCCAAAGTTCCAATACGCTGGTTCGTTCCACTGTCACCGGGATTGTGCTGGAAGTGCCTGTGAAAGTAGGTAGCTCCGTTATCCAGGCCAACACATTCAACGATGGAACAACCGTGGCCAAGGTGGCTGATATGACCGACCTCATATTCAAGGGGAAAGTTGACGAAACGGAGGTAGACCTCCTTTCCGAGGGTATGTCGGTGCGTATTGCCGTAGGTGCTGTGGCGGGTTCCGACTATGTTGCGGTCATTGAAAAGATAGCCCCTATGGCGACCGATGAAAACGGCACCAACACGTTCGAGGTCAAGGCAGCACTCAACACAGAGGAGACTGCTAAACTGCGCGCAGGCTACAGTGCAAATGCCACCGTGATACTCGAGAAGGCCGATAGCGTTCTCGCCATCCCCGAACGGGTGGTGGAATACAAGGGTGACAGTGCTTTCGTATATATTCTCAAGACCTCAGATCCTCACCAGGAGTTTGAGCGACAGCCAGTCAAGACCGGTGTTTCCGATGGAATCAATGTTGAGATTAAGGATAACGGGGTGACCAAGGAGAGTAACTTGCGTGGGAACCAGACTAACTAACCATTTTTACGACACAATCAATGAATACATATAGACTGCTTCTATGCACTGCGGTGCTGGTGGCAAACTGTGTTGCCCATGCCGACACATGGAGTCTCGACAGTTGTGTGAACCATGCAATTGACCATAACCTCACCGTTCAGGCATCACGTCTGCAAATCATGGACGGAGAACTTTCCGTGACAGAGGCAAAAGACAAGTTCTTGCCATCGGTTCGTGCCGGGGCCTCGCAAGGTTTCAGTTTCGGTCGCGGTCTCACAGCCCAAAACACATATGCCGACCGCAATACATCCAATTTTCAATGGAGCGTAGGGCTCGACCTTCCTTTGTTCCAGGGATTGAGTGAATACCGTCAACTGAAACTGGCAAAATCGAATCTCCAGAAGTTGCTTTATGACTGCGAGGCTGCCAAAGACAACATAACATTGAATGTAATCACCCAATATCTCCAGGTTCTTTATGCCAAGGAAGTGCTTGAAAGTTCCCGTTCCCAGCTGACGCTTACAACCTTTGAAGTGGAACGACAGAAAGCATTAGTGGAATCGGGAAAAGTCCCGGAGGCCGACCTTCTTGACGCGGAAGCACAGATGGCACAAGACAGGCTGCAGGTGGTGACATCGGAAAACGATGTGCAGGTGGCACTTGTGGAACTGGCCAACCTGTTGCAGCTCCCTTCTTCAATCGGATTCGATATTTCACCCATTGACGAGGGGGAACCGATTATACCCACCGCCGATGCAGTGTTCAAAGCGGCCATGCTTCATAACAATTCCATTCTGTCATCGCGCCAGGGGATAAAGGTTGCCGAAAATCAGATTTCGCTTGCAAAATCAGGCTATTTGCCTACACTTGGTTTTTCTTCCAACATAGGGTCGAGCTACTACAAGGTGAACGGAATGATAAACGATTCGTTTTCCTCACAAATGAATCACAATCTGTCCACATATGTGGGTTTCTCTCTGTCCATACCCATCTTTGATGCCTTCTCCACCCGAAACAATGTCCGTAGAGCCAGGTTGCAGAGGGTATCGGCTGAATTGGAGTTAGACAGGCAATCCACAGAATTGTATAAAACCATTCAGCTGGCTTATTACCAAGCACGCGGAGCACGCGACAGATATTTCGCTTCACAGGAAACTTTGGCCAAGACATCGGCATCGTTTAACGCCACGCAGGAGAAATATAATCTCGGGCGCGCAACTCCCGCAGAGTTTGAACAAGCCAAGAATAATCTGTACAGAACCCGCATCAATTCCATCCAGGCACATTACGAATATCTGCTGCGACATCGCATTTTGATGTTCTACCAGTCGAATTCACTCTGATTATTACCTCCATAATACAAATTTCGGGGGCATTCGCTAATTTATGTCAAAAAAATGTTGTAGCTTTGTGTTGTAAAACATACATGTGGAAGCATGTTATGAAAAACAATAAAAGTTTTGCCAAGCATTTTTTTAGGCTATGATCAAGCGAGCACTCGAAAAAGTGGTCAGTGAAGACCTGTCGGAAATCTGGACAATCCTTGACAATGAAGAAAAACGCCGCATCGTTGATGCGTTCGTAGTGCATCATTTCAAGAAAAACCAAATGATTTATGCCGAAGGAGAGGAACCGGAGTATCTTTGGTGCCTGCTTCAGGGAAAAGTCAAAAAGTTTAAGGATGGTATCGGCGGGAGGGTTCAGATTCTGCGACTGATTCGTTCGGTGCAATATTTCGGTTATAGAGCATATTTTGCCAAGGAACCATACAATTCATCAGCGGCGGCTTTTGAGCCGTCGGTGGTCGGTACGCTTCCTATGACATTAGTGGAGGATATGATTAATCACAACTCCAAGCTGGCTTGGTTCTTCATCCATGAATTGTCGCGTAACCTCGGAGGATCCGATACCAAAATCGTTAACCTCACCCAAAAGCATATACGCGGACGTTTGGCAGAAGCATTGATTGTTCTACGCGACCATTACGGATTTGAAGATGACAATATGACTCTTCGAATCTACATGGCACGTGAGGATTTGGCCAATCTATCCAACATGACCACGTCCAATGCGATACGCACCCTTTCGGGATTTGTCGCCGAAAAGCTCATCACTGTTGACGGACGCCGCATCTGCATCCTTAATGAGTCGATGCTGCGCAAGATATCCAAGTTCGGGTAGACGTAAAAAAGACAAAAGACAGAAAGACAAAAGACCAAAGCGATAATACCAGGGTTGGTACAATTTACTGTAGTACCTCCCATAATTAGGTATTATCGCTTTGGTCTTTTGTCTTTCTGTCTTTTGTTGCTATTATCTATATTTGGCTACTATCTTTTGCATGGCGGTGTATTGGTTTTCCATAGAGCGCAGCAGTGCAAACTGGGCACGGGTACGCACAAGATTATGGTCTGGATAAGCCACTTTATAATATGTGTCGCCATTGATGTAGTCCATAAGGAATCGGAGCACCTGTTCAAAAGTGATGAAGCGTCCGGCATATGGCAGCCAGTGCAATTCTTCTGGAGTCAGCATTTGTCCGGCCTCCGACAGGAATCCTTTGGTATATGCTTCAAAAAATTCCAAGGAACACCCTACTCGGGAAACATCAGTGTCATCTTCAGCACCCGTGTTTGTATAGGAGCGTATGGCATCTCCGAAATCATTGAACACAGTTGCGCTCATCATCGTATCAAGGTCAATCACACACAATGCCTTCCCTTGGGTGTCAAACAGGATGTTGCTTATTTTTGTGTCGTTGTGGGTGACGCGCATGGGGAACTTCCCGGCTTCAATCATCTCTTGGAATTGCATAATCTCTTCGCGGCGCTCCTCAATCCATGAAATTTCCTCACACAGAGATGTCTTGCGTCCGGCGCGGTCGGCGGCAAGAGTTCCGTCCCATTGTGCGAACCGCAAGCGCAGGTTATGGAAGCCGGGGATTGTTTCATGAAGCGTGTCCCCGAATCCTGACAGCAAGCGATGGAAGCGGCCGATTCCCCGTCCGCCTTCAAACGCTATTGACGGTGAGTCAACGCGGTCGTATGTAACCGAACCGGGGATGAATTCGCACATGGTCCAATAGTCTCCA
>WSMN01000081.1 GCA_013316535.1 Muribaculaceae bacterium
TTCCCTCAAAAACAGCTCTAAAAATCTTTTGGAAAAAATTTTAGACAATCTCTAAAAAAGGTGAATTTAGATGTAATTTGGCTGAAAAGTTGGTAATGATGAATAAATTCAATACCTTTGCACAGTTTTTTCAGCTGACTATACCAATGGGAAAATTCAGTCAATTCAAGCTCCCGTTGAAGAGCCTTCCGAAAGGTGCCCACACTTTCGAGTACCATTTGGACAAGCAGTTCTTCTCCAACATGGAGAGCCAGGATGTGCGCGACGCCAATGTCAACGTCGTGCTCGTTGTGACATACAACAACGATGTCTACAGCCTGGACTTCACCATAAAAGGATCCGTAATCGTGCCTTGCGACCGATGCCTCGACGACCTTACGTTGGAGATTGACACGACCTATTCGGTAAAAGTCAAATATGGAGAGGACTATCGGGAAGACTCCGACGACTTGATTGAAATCCCGGAAAGCGACAGTTATCTGAACATCGCTTACATGATTTACGACACAGTGTCGTTGGCAATCCCGATCAAGCATGTCCACCCAATGGGCAAATGCAACCGAGCCATGAGTTCCCTGCTGAAAAAGCATCGCGCCACCGTTCCGGGCGACCCCGACTCCGAGCTCGAGAACGAACTGCTCGACGAAATGGAGACAATGCCCGACAACGACAGCACCACCCCGGAGGCTCCCGCCACCGATCCCCGTTGGGACAAGCTAAAGGAAATTTAGTTTCACGGTGAACACCGCCACACAACGGCCTTTCACCGAAAATGAAGAACAATATAAAAAACAATAATACAATAAACAAAAATGGCACATCCTAAACGACGTCAATCCAAGACACGTACGGCAAAACGCCGCACACACGACAAAGCTGCAATGCCCACTCTGGCAATATGCCCCAACTGCGGCGCATGGCATGTTTACCACTGCGTTTGCATGGAATGCGGCTATTACCGAGGCAAAGTCGCTATCGAAAAGAACGCCGTAGTCTAACCGCTGCGGCAACGGTTTCCAAGGGCTGCTCTCACAAGTGAGGCAGCCTTTCAATAATTATTTATTGAGCAAGCGGCAGAACAACGGCCTGTGACCAGTCGTTTAAAAGATATACCGCGCTCACCGGGTCTGCCCCAGCATCAGAACATACGGGCACCCCTTCTAAAGGACGCACATTAAAGCGGAGGCCGCCACAAAACAGGCTGCGCCTCCCCTAATTTCAATTATTCGAACCTATGCTCAACGCCAAGATTTCCGGCATCGCATCGTATGTTCCCGAGGACATCCTCGACAACGAGATGCTTTCGAAAATGGTAGACACCAACGACGAGTGGATAACCACACGCGTCGGCATAAAGGAGCGCCGCATCCTCAAGAAGGATGTGGGTTCATCCTATCTCGGCATACAGGCGGTCAACAAATTGCTTGCCGACACCGGTACAGCTCCCGAGGACGTGGAACTGCTTATATGCGCCACTTCAAACCCCGATTACCGTTTCCCCTCAACAGGCTCAATAATCTGCGAAGGCACCGGCCTGAAAAACGCCTACGCCTACGACATCCAGGCGGCTTGCGCCGGATTCATCGTTGCGCTTGAGGACGCCGCCGCCTATATCAAAAGCGGTCTGCGCAAGAAAGTGATTGTTGTGGCGGCAGAAAAGATGTCGTCGATGATTAATTATAAAGACCGTGCCACCTGTCCGCTGTTCGGCGACGGAGCTGCCTGCGTCATGGTGGAGCCCACCGAGGAACCTAACGTTGGTGTGCTTGATGCCGTGTTCCATGTCGATGGCCGCGGGCTCGAGCATCTGGTCATGTGGGGAGGAGGCTCCGCACGCCCCACCACACAAGAGACACTGGCTGCCGGTGACCATTACCTTTTCCAGGACGGCCGGAATGTCTACAAGAATGCCGTCACCGACATGTATACGGCATCGGTCGACATTCTCAACCGCAACAGCCTGACTGCAGAAACCATCGACTGGCTCGTGCCTCACCAGGCCAACCTGCGCATCATCGAAGCAGTCAGCTCACGCGCCGGCATACCCGATGAGAAAGTGCTCGTGAACATACAGCACACCGGCAACACTTCGGCAGCGTCAATTCCATTGTGCCTTGATGAATTCAAGCACAAACTCAAGAAAGGCGACAAGATTCTGCTCACCGCATTCGGAGCTGGATTCACCTGGGGTTCGATGCTCGTTGTGTGGGACATGTGATAAATCCATCGGTGCAAACCACCCCTTTATGTAGAATTTATCCTAAATTCAACAAAAATAGCATCTTTTCGGATGCTATTTTTGTTTTAACCAAAGAAGCCTTCCCGGCTTCAACGAAACTAATTGAAACATCCCACATCATGACAGACAAGAACGAGAAAATAAGCGAAGAAATCGAACGCCAGGATGCCGAGAACGCAATTGCCGCGCTAACCGACCAAGCGGCCTGCCCCCCCGACAAGAAGAATCACAAAGCCGGGTTCGTCAATATCGTCGGCAACCCAAACGTGGGGAAGTCGACACTGATGAACGACCTTGTGGGCGAACGCGTCAGCATAATCACATCCAAAGCGCAGACAACACGCCACCGCATAACAGGGATAGTGAACACTCCCGATTACCAGATTGTGTTCTCCGATACCCCCGGTGTACTCAAGCCCAACTACAAGCTGCAGGAAAGCATGTTGAGCTATGCCCAGGGCGCACTCACCGATGCCGACATCCTGCTCTATGTCACCGATGTGGTGGAAGATCTCACGAAAAATGCCGACTTCCTCTCACGCGTTGCCAAAGAGCAGATTCCCGTCCTGTTGGTAATCAACAAAATCGACCTGCTCAAAACAAACAGCGACCTGGAGGCAATCGTATCGCGATGGAAAGAGATGCTCCCCAATGCCGAGGTATTCCCCCTTTCGGCAAAGGAACATTTCAATGTGCCTAACCTGATGGCACGCATTGTGGAGCTGCTGCCGCCGTCGCCACCATATTTCGGCAAGGATGCACTCACCGACAAGCCAGCCCGTTTCTTTGTCACGGAGATCATACGCGAGAAGATTCTAACGAGCTACGACAAGGAGGTGCCTTATTCAGTAGAGGTTATAGTGGAAAAATTCGATGAGTCGGAAAACTCCATCCACATCATGGCCACCATCTTCGTTGAGCGCGACAGCCAGAAAGGAATCATAATCGGCAAAGGTGGCTCCATGCTCAAGAAAGTTGGAACCGAAGCGCGCAAAGACATCGAAAAATTCTTTGACAAACGCGTCTATCTTGAGCTGTTTGTAAAGGTGGAACCTAACTGGCGCAACCGCGAAAACAAGCTCAAGGCCTTCGGCTACATAGAGTGATTTGCGCTTCTCGTCTTTTTAAGTTAACTTTGCAGCGAATTTAACAATATATTATGGCACAGCTTGTAGCAATTGTTGGCCGCCCCAACGTAGGAAAATCGACCCTTTTCAACCGCTTGACCGAAACGCGCCAAGCCATTGTAGACCCCACGGCAGGCACCACACGCGATCGCCAGTACGGCAAGGTCGACTGGTGCGGACGTGAGTTCTCCATTGTCGACACCGGCGGATGGGTGGTCAATTCCGACGATATTTTCGAGGAAGAAATCAACAAGCAGGTTGCCGTGGCCATAGAGCAGGCCGATGAGATTCTGTTTGTTGTCGATGCGATGAACGGGGTAACCGACCTCGACGACCATGTGGCCGAAATACTGCGCAAGTCAAGAAAGCCCGTAATCCTTGTCGCCAACAAGGTCGACTCCAACGATTGGCTCTATAATGTGCCTGAATTCTATAGCCTCGGCCTCGGGGAACCATATCCCGTGTCGGCCGTGAGCGGATATGGCACAGGCGACCTCCTCGACGAAATTGTAAGGAAACTTCCCGAACTGACCAATGCAGAGGAGAACCTGGATGAAATCCCCCGTTTTGCAATCGTAGGACGACCCAACGCCGGCAAATCATCGCTGATAAACGCTTTCATCGGTGAGGACCGCCATATCGTCACCGATATCGCCGGCACCACACGCGACAGCATCTACACACGCTACAACAAATATGGCTTTGACTTCTATCTGGTCGACACCGCAGGCATCCGCAAAAAGCAGAAAGTCAACGAGGATATAGAATACTATTCCGTAATACGCTCCATCCGTGCCATAGAAGCTTCTGACGTGTGCATCCTCATGATTGATGCCACACGCGGAATCGAGGCACAGGACGCCAACATATTCGGATTGATTCAACGCAACAGGAAAGGATTGGTTGTCTGCGTCAACAAATGGGATATTGCCGAAGACAAATCGCTTGACGCTCAGAAGCATTTCGAGGAAGCCATCCGCTCCCGCTTCGCCCCGTTCACCGATTTCCCCATCATCTTCTGCTCGGCTCTGACAAAGCAGCGCATCTTCAAGGTGCTCGAGACAGCGGTTGATGTCTACAAAAACCGCCGCCGCGAAGTGCCCACCTCTCAACTCAACAAAGTGATGCTCGAGGCAATCGGAGCCTACCCCCCGCCGGCGAACAAAGGTAAATACATCAAAATCAAATACATCACCCAGCTCAAGGGTGCCGTAGTCCCGACCTTCGTGTTCTTCTGTAATCTCCCCCAGTGGGTCAAGGAGCCATACCGCCGTTTCCTGGAGAATAAAATCCGCGACAACTGGGATTTCACCGGTACCCCCGTGCAAATATTCATGCGTGAGAAATAACCGGCGATGGACTGCACCGAGACCGACCACGTAAGGGAAATCCCCGTGAAAGAATTAATGAAGCGCTTCCGCGATGCGGAGCGCTTCATTGCATATTGCAGAGAATGCCCCAATTATGGGCATTCGTGGGCATGTCCGCCGTTCGAATTCGATGCAGATGCATATCTTTACCGATGGAACACCGCCCGCATAATCGCAACCCGCATCGTACCAAGGGAAACAGGGTTGCCGGCCTCCGAGGCCGACCGCTTTATCCGCCCGCAGCGGCTGCGTCTCGACCGGGAGCTCCTGCACCTGGAGGCCGAAACGGGTGGCCGCGCTTTTTCATTTGTCGGCAGCTGCCTTTATTGCCCCGATGGGCAATGCACGCGCCCATGCGGGCTGCCTTGCCGCCATCCTGAAAAAATACGCCCCTCGCTCGAAGCTTTCGGATTCGATATCACAGCCATCCTCCGCGACCTATTTGGCCTCGCCCTCCAGTGGCCCTGCGACGGTCGCCTCCCATCCAGCCTACACCTCGTCACAGCCCTGCTACACAACTGACAACAACGTGTGCGGACTGTCATAACGCCGTATCAAAATTTAAGAATGCGTGCAATTGTAGGGACGTGCTTCTGCACGTCCGCATAAGCCAATGGAAATCACCGCTATGCGCGCAGAAGCACGTCCAAACTCAAATATCCTTACTATGGGATTTTGATACAATGTCTTATAACCACACCTAAAACCGGGAGCTGGTTTCAGGCATATCAGATGGCATACTTGTTGCCGTTGATTATGTAGAATCCCCGTGGGAGACAGAATGTGTTTTCTCCCGGATAAAGTTCCAGCACAACAGTGAGGCCGTCAATTGAATGAACCATGAGTGAACCTGCGGCAGGAGAGCTAACAGTCAGGTTCCCGTTAATAACTGCAACTTTCAATGACGTTTCACTTGTGGTGTCAATGCCGCTGTGAGATGGGTCGGTGATGACAAGGGTCTTGGCAGGGAGGTCAAGAGTAAGGGTTGCTTCGGCAATAGGGGCACCGGCAACCGTGCAATTCGCGCCGCGATCGGAAAGAGGCGTGACAACCCCAAGCTGTATCGGGCTGTTACCCGAACCGCCAAGGTCAATGGTGTTCCAATCGGAAGTGGCAATCTTGAATTCTCCCGACAATTCCGGCACATAAATGGTGTAAATACGGCTATCGGTAGTTGAGAATTTATATGAACTGTTCGCCTGCCAACCGTTGATTTCGCCCATAAGATAAATTTCTACCGGCTCTGGAATCACATGTTCGTAATTAAACTCCTCATTAAGGAATTTCACTGATTCCCGGAGTTTGTTTTTCACATCCGAAGCTCGTTCTGACAAATTGTCGTTGCCGTATTGAGGCCAACGTTCTTTATCGGATGCCGCAGCTGCGGTTATGGCATCTGCATAATTGTCGATATATTCATATATCCGGCTGTAATTCCCATCCATAAATCCGGCATACACACGGTCGATTTCAGCCTTGAAGGCAGGGAAACTGTACATTTCTTCAATCCAGTGATTATACCATTCCGACTCCTCGAAAATCATGTGGCGCATGTCGCGGTTGAACGACGAACCGAAATCCCACACCGGGCTGAAATGCCATTTGGTATCGGTGCCGCTTTTGGCGGCGTGAGCAGCGTTATCGCGGTAGAGTTTGCAGCTGCCATGAAACGATTCGTAGTTGTCAACAAGCTGGTTCACGATAAAAAATTTCGCGAGGTCTGTAAGGTCTATTTTTTCAGCCCATGTGCAACGTTCTTTATCCTCGGCGTAGATACGGCTGTCAAGGTCGGTGAATTCGTCGATGAGCCATTGACGGTGCTCTTCGGTTATGAAATCGGAAGGGCTGTCGTAAGTGACGCGTAGAACCTTGTCTTCTTCAGGAAGCCCCGGTCTTGTCTCCGTCACAACCACTTGCTCTTCGTCAGGGTAATTGTCGATTTCAACAAGCCATGCGGGTTCAGCGGCACGGGCAGCCTCAAGTGCGGCCTGAAGTTCTGCGCGGTCGGCATCCGTGGCCTCCGCAAGAGCATCTTCAGCATCCTCCACGGCACTGTCATAATCATATACATTGACACGGGTTTTGTCGACACGCACCGTTTCCGTCAGGAAATACAGACCGATATAGTCGCCATTGAGAACAACCTCCACGGGAGCATCCCCCGGAGTCCAGGGCAAACCTATGAGACGGCTCAACTGGAAACCCACGGCATTACGCAGAAACCCCTTGCTGTCGTCGGCATGAGCCAGCAACGCCCAGTGCTTGCTTTTCTCCATGCCCATCAAAGCCTGCTTCTTGTCGAGTTTAAGGCGATAGGGCTTCTTGTCAAAACCGGTCCAAGTGTAATTGCCGCGTCCGCGAATCTGAAGTGGCAGAGGCGCAGCTTCAGAGCCGAATGCCTCCACACCCTCCACCCCTTTGGGGTCAAGATAATAGGTGGCTGCCACATAATCGGTTTTGGTGAGAATGGGAGCATTGTTCTCGGTGTCGATGTGGAGAACGGGAAGTGTGCCCGACGGTTGAGCGGCATACACTGCCACTACAGCCGCCATAAATGCCATCAGGCATATCAACGGTTTACGAATCATGGTGTTAGTTGATAAAAATGTGGTAAATAAATTTTAGAATCTCAAATCATCGGCAAAGTTACAAAATAAACAGCTCCTGACTGCCCTCATTTGCAAACTAATTAAAATATATCACACAAAATGTTGCGGTGTCGAAAGTTAATTGATAACTTTGATGTCGATTAGTCTGTTAAGTCATCCTGACTTAAGTTGGTCAACTAAATTAATCCAAAGTCGGCCAACGAATAATATGTCTAGTCCGGAAAAGTGTTGACCGTCAGATTCAACATTTTTTAGTAAAATG
>WSMN01000082.1 GCA_013316535.1 Muribaculaceae bacterium
CGCGCCGGAACCATCCGGCGCGGCACCCTTTTTTCATGCCCGCCCCGCAGCGGGGCGCCAAACGGCCCCGCCGGTGACGAGACGCCCGCACGGGGCGTCTATACCCGTGTTTTTTGACATCCGTATTTTTAATTGACCATAAAAAGCACCAGGGAGGTATGCCAATGTTGACCTCCCTGGTGCTTTTTAGGAAATGGATTCATAAGGCACACTACCATGCGGGTGTGGCTTCATGGGTGGCTTCTGTTGGCAGGCGTTTAGATTGAATGTAAATGGGCTTCTATCTCGTCAATAGAGATGTTGAGGAGCTGCATTGTTCGGAATAGTTCCGGAAGGGTGTGCTGGAAGAATTTTTCGCGTTGGACTTGAATTACATGTTGCTTGGCATTTGGCGCAAGGAAGAGGCCGAGGCCTCTCCGCGGGTATATAATTCCTTCAGACTGGAGATAGTTGAAAGCTTTCAGAACGGTGTGATTGTTGACCGTCAGTTCAGCCGCGAGTTCCCTCAATGAGGGAACTCGCCTGTCGGGACCCCAGGCTCCCGACAGGATTTTTGTGAAGCATAGGTCAATAATTTGCTGGTATATAGGTTTGTTATTGTTAAAATCCATATTGATATTTGTTCATGTTTGAATGGGTGATTGTTGGTGTATGGGGGTCTTGAATGACTATGCCAAAGCGAGTGATGATACGCACATTGCTCCTATGATTGATATTATGACAGCCATGTTGTGTTAGAATCTATAGTGACATTTCATTTTGTATTGTCTTGAGACAATTGAGTTGTAGTGATGTAGGTTGCTAAAGCACTACAAATGTACGTTAACTTTCTTATTCCACAAATTTTTGATAGGTGTTTTTTTACAATATTCGTCGTATGCAAAAAAGCTGCGCCATCTATATAAATTTTGAACTTCAATTTGGTTTCGCATTTGACCTGATTTTTCACTATGCGTCCTGAACACAGGTTTATTACCATGCGCCTTTATCTGCGGAAATGCAATCGCCGTAGAGACGGCTCCTGTCACAGAACTTTTATGCACCGAATTTTCGCCTTGAGCCACAAAAACAAGGATCACACATATTAATCTATTTATCCGCGTTATCTGCGAGAGAATCGTGCACAGCAGAGCATCCCAGAGATGCCGCGAACCTCTTTGCATGCCGTGAGGGGGATGGTAAAAGAAGAACAGGCTGATGAAATGCAGTTCCTCCCGTTTTCACATTGCCCCGAAAAACGGCTAGATCTGCAAATAGCCCGCACAAGCGTTATATTTGAACCAACAAATCCTTGCTGATGTTATTATGACAGAAGTAAGTGCTCCGAGGGATTCATAACCATAAATTCACCCTTTGCCGACACTTTTTATGAGAGAAGTATCCACTATCTGATTGTAAACTAAATTCTAATTAAAAATGAGAAAGAACTTAGCTTTAGTCCTGGCGGTTTCATGCACAGGTCTTTTCTCCGCCACTTCCGCAATGGCACAGGACGCCATCGTGGTTGAAGAGGAAACCGTAAGCCTATCCGAGGCCGCTGATTGCAAAACGCAGTACTATGTTGACAAACACGACAACTGGTTCATCCAGCTCGGAGCCGGAATAGACGTTCCGTTAGTTGAAAACCGCCTCGTTGACGGCAAAGCCCGTCGCCACATAACAGCAGCCTACAACCTCGGATTCGGAAAATGGTTCTCACCCTACATAGGATTCCGGTTCAGCGGCTACTACGGAGCCATGCACTGGGACAACGACAGCTACAGCAAAGCCAAATATGGCAACCTGAACTTCGACTTCATGTGGGACATGTGCAACTCCCTCGGAGGCGTTGACCCCGACCGCCCGGTCAGTGTGATCCCGTTCGTCGGAATCGGCGGAACATACGTATGGGACATTCAGTCCGATGGAACCAATATCTATCGTGGCGACGGCGACCTGAAGAAAACTTCATGGACACTCCCCGTTTCGGCCGGTATCCAGTTCCGCTTCCGCCTCTGCCAATATGTCGACTTCTTCCTTGAAGGACGTGCAAGCTTCTATGGCGACAACTTCAACGGCAGTGCCTATGGAGAGCCTCTCGACATTAACATACAAGCCACCGGCGGATTCTCATTCAACCTTGGCGGCGTGAAGTATCAGGCCTACAACAAATGCAAAGACATGGCCTACATAAACTCCCTTAACGGCCAGGTAAACGCGCTCCGCGGTGAGCTCGCTGCAACCGCAGCCGCACTCGCTACAGCACAGGCGCAGCTACCCTGCCCCGAAGTGGTCGTTCCCGATTGCCCTGAAAACAATGCGGCACCCATGATGTCTACCGTACGCTTCACCATCAACTCTTCAAAGATTTCCGACGAAGAAATGGTCAACGTCTACAACACTGCCCAGTACCTCAAGGAAAATCCGTCGGTCAACGTCCTCATCAAAGGATATGCCGACAAGGACACCGGAACATCCGACTACAACAAGGCTCTCTCGCAGAAACGTGCACAAGCCGTCTACGATGCTCTGACAAAGACCTATGGCATCAGCAAAAACCGACTTGCAATCGAAGCTGAAGGCAGCACACAGCAGCCCTACAATGTCAACAACTGGAACCGCATCGTAATCTTCGTCCCCGGTAACTGACATTAAACCTGATTTTTCAAATCCCACTAAAAATGCCCCGAAGCTCCACTTTCGGGGCATTTTTAGTAACTTTGCAATTGCAATGAATAACACCTCCGAAACCGACCGCAACACAACAGCATCAGAACTCACCCTGCACGACGAGTTCAAATCAATAGCCCCCGCAATCAATGTCGCCGAGGGCGAAATAACCATAATCGCAGGCCCATGCAGCGCAGAGTCTCGCGCACAGACCATCCGCACAGCAACCGAACTTGCCAGACAAGGCATCAAGATATTCAGGGCAGGACTATGGAAACCGCGCACACGTCCCGGATGTTTTGAAGGGTGCGGCACAATTGGCCTCGAATGGCTCGCAGAAGTGAAAGAACGCACCGGCATGCTCACCGCAACTGAAATCGCATGCCCGTCGCACGCCGAACTCGCCCTCAAGGCCGGCGTCGACATCCTGTGGATAGGAGCAAGAACCACAACCAACCCATTTGCAGTCCAGGAAATCGCACAGGCTCTCTCCGGCATCGACATACCGATGATGGTAAAGAACCCCGCCAACCCCGACCTCGACCTGTGGATAGGTGCATTGCAACGTCTGCGTAACGCCGGGGTAAAACGCCTCTCTGCCATCCACCGGGGATTCAGTTCCTATGGAACCCGCCTCCACCGCAACCCGCCCCAATGGCGAATCCCTATCGAGTTGCACCGGCGGATCCCCTCACTGCAACTAATATGCGACCCAAGCCACATCGGAGGTAAACGCCAGCTTATAGCCCCGCTCTCACAACAGGCCATCGACCTGGGATTCAACGGCCTCATCATCGAATCACATTGCACTCCCGACACGGCGTTAAGCGACTCTTCCCAGCAGATAACACCACAACGCCTCCACGAAATACTGCAATCGCTCACCCTACGGCAGCAAGACACACTTAACGCTGACCTCACCTCACTGCGCCAGCAAATCGACCAGCTCGACAGCGAGCTACTCGAGATACTGGCCAAGCGAATGAACGTGGCCCTTGAAATCGGACGTTTAAAAAAGTCGCACAATCTCCCCGTCCTGCAACCGCAACGCTACGAAGCCCTTATGAAATCCCGTGTCGAAGAAGCCGCCGCACTCGGTCTCGACCGCGACTTCACATCCTCAATCCTCGCAGCTCTCCATGCTGAATCCGTCAACCGCCAGCTCAATCTCTGACTACCGGTTGCTCCAGCACCCCACTATCCTCTCAGAGATTGTCTAAAGTCCCAGCCCCTGTGCAGGTCTCAATCATACCACAAACGCAGTGTCATTCATAATCCGCCCGGCAAGCGCCTCCGCATGACGGCGGTAATCGCGCGTTCCCATATACTTCTCTATCGCCTCGCAATGGCGGTGGTTATGCATGTCCGTCCCGACAAAATCAACCAGCCCCATCTCCACCAAACTTTCGGCGGCATGTTTCACATCCTTGCCGTAATAACCTGCCAGACTAAGCAGATTCACCTGAAACAGAGTGCCGCTCCCGTGAAGTTGCATGTAACGCTGACGCTTCCCAAAATAATAGGAATATCGTTCCGGGTGAGCCAGCACTGGCTTGAACCCCTTGAGCTTCAGCTCAAACAATGTTTGGTCTATATTCCAAGCCTCCTGCACGTAAGAATTTTCCACAAGCAGATAATTATTGGGCAAAGGCCTTATCGCCCCGCTTTCAAGCTGCGACAGGAAAAAGCCATCCAGCCGGTGCTCCGCCGAATAATCAAGCTCGATATCAATCCCCGCCTCGGCAACAGCAGCCGCAAGAGCCGAAAACGCACCGACAATATCCTCCGGCTGGTTCTCGAACGTATCTTGCGTGATATGAGGCGTACAAAAAATCTTCCTCACACCCCATTGCTTCTCATGCCCCACAAGGTCAGCCGCCGAAACAGCATCACGTTGCCCGTCATCAATCCCCGGAGCGAGATGACAATGCATGTCAGTGTGAAAAAACAACTGCGGAACCCCTTTTGGCTTCTTCTTGAAAAAATCAAACATAATCAACTAATATCTCTACAATTAACCCAACCCCGGCAAATCCTTCCACACAAAAGACAAAGCAATCTCCCGCCCCCCCAACACAACCCAACGGCAAAATTACAAAAAAATTCCATCATCCGTCACCAACCGCCACACCTGGCATTCATTCTTGGACCGCCAATTTGCCATTCACCCCATCCCGCCAACCCACTCCCCACAATACACCGCTACGAGGCTTAAGCCGAGGCATCCCCTCCCGCTCTCCGATTACAATCCCAAAACTTCTTCTGCAAGATTTTGAAGTCATTGTCTTCATGATTTGAAATATATAAACCCGCACAACAAACGGCAACAAAGCCAAAACATGCAAAAAAACATGCAAAAAGCCAGAAGAAAACTTAATTTAAGGAAAAGACCAAAAGTCTTCCATGAAGCAAATGCAGCAAATTCCCGTTTTTTTCGTAATTTTGCATGTCATTCGTCAACATTTGCGACGCACCGCCGAAGTAACGCGGCGCAAACGATCACTATTATGCCCAATTTGATGAGAAACAAGAAAATCCTTTACATCTCGCAAGAAATCACCCCCTACCTCAAGGCCACACCCTTGGGCTCCACATGCCAGATGCTGCCGCACAAAGTGCAGGAAAAAGGCTTCGAAGTGCGCACCTTCATGCCTAAATACGGATGCATCAACGAACGCCGCAACCAGCTGCACGAAGTGATACGCCTTTCTGGAATCAACCTCGTCATCGACGACACCGACCACCCACTGATTATAAAAGTCGCCACCCTGCAGGCGTCAAGAATGCAGGTCTATTTCATAGACAACGACGAATATTTCCAGCACCATGCGGTAAAAGACCTCGAAATCCGTGAAACCCCCGAGGAAAACGACGAACGGCTCATATTCTTCGTCAGGGGCGTAATGGAAACCGTCAAGAAACTCCGATGGGAGCCAGCAGTGATGCACTGCTCTGGATGGGTAACCACCCTTTCGCCGATGTACATCAAGAAAACATACGCCGACGACCCCACAATAGGCCCCTCTAAAGTCGTCTACTCCCTGTTCGACGACACGTTCCCGGGTACACTTGACCCCCGCTTCGTAGAGAAACTCAAAATGGACGGATTCACATCCGAGGAACTCTCCCCGTTAGGCGACAGCCCCGTTGATTGCATCGCGCTCAACAAACTCGCCATAAAGTATGCCGACGGGGTGATACAGGCATCACCTGACGTACCCGAAGAACTCGTGGAATACGCCAAATCTCTCGGCAAACCATTCCTCCCCTATCAAGGCGACGAAATCGATGCACCACAGGTAATCGACTTCTACCAGAACCTCTGACCTCAAAGCAACAAACACAAATATGACAAAAGTCATAAACACAGCACTCCGGGTCATCGCCATCCTCGGCGCAGCCGTCCTGACATCATGCGAAGACACCCCCAACGTAGGAGCATCTCTCGTAAAAGATGAATCCGAAGTAGTGATAGCGACCGACTTCGCCGTTACCGGCAAATCCGTCGACAACCCCCGCGTCCAGTCACGTACCGTCACACAGGTGCTCGGACAAATTGACGCAAAAGGCTATGGCCGTTTCGCCTCCGATTTCATGACTCAATTCATGCCATCGGCCAAAATCGACACTCAAAACATCACCGCCGAAAACATCGACTCTCTCAAGCTCCTCCTGTTCGTGCCGAAAGGCTCCTTTGTGGGCGACTCCATAACACCAATGGGCCTCGAAGTATACCGTCTCAGCAAACAGCTCCCGTCGCTCATCTATAGCAACGCCGACCCAACCGAATATTACGACCCCGCCGACCTCCTCGCCTCGCGCATATACGCATGCAACGCACTTGGAGCCACCGACTCCATACGCGCACTAAGCTACCGCCTCATCGACGTGAAACTCCCCCTCCAGCTCGCGCACGAACTCTACCAACTCTACATCGACGACCCGTCGGCCTACGCATTCCCCTCCAACTTCGCCCAGCACTTCCCCGGAATATACATCAAAAACTCCTACGGCAGCGGACGCGTGATTGAAATCAGCTCCACAATCATGCGCATGTACTACCACACCACAACAACCGACAGCCAGGGCAAAGAAAAAATCACACGGCACCAAGGCAGCTACTACGCCGTCACCCCCGAAATCGTCCTCAACAACAACCTCTCCTATACAATCTCCGACGACCTACGCCAGCGAATCGACAAAGGCGAAGACATAATAGTCGCACCCGTAGGGCGCGACATAGAGCTACAATTCCCCATCAAAGAAATCATCGACCACTACAACGCTAATTCCGGCTCCCTTGCTGTGGTCAACTCTCTCTCATTCGACATCCCCGCCGAAAAAATCACCAACGACTACGGAATCCAGCCCCCCAAAGACCTCCTCCTTATCCTGTCAGACAAAAAAGAGGACTTCTTCCTCCGCAGCGAACTCAACAACAACGTCACATCATTCTACGCATCCTACGACTCCGCCAAACGCCGCTATCGGTTCTCCGGAATGCGCGAATACCTCCTCGAGATGCTCAAGAAAACCGACATCACCCCCGAGGACTACACATTCACACTAACCCCCGTCAACATCGAGACAGAAACCAACACCTCCAACTCCTACTACGGTTCCTCCACCACCTACGTAAGCGCAATCAACCCCTATATCGGTGCGCCCACCATGGTGAAGCTCGACATACCCAAATCAAAAATCACCCTCACCTTCTCCAAACAAACCCTCGACTGACCCCTCCCGCCCTCTCCCTCTCTTGTCCAAAACCACCATACGACAAAACAAAAAGCACCCTCTCCCCTTGCATTATCAATAATAATTCGTAACTTTGTACCCGCGAAGCGTCACGCTTAAGCACAAGCCGCAATAGCTCAGTTGGTAGAGCATTTCATTCGTAACGAAAAGGTCGTGGGT
>WSMN01000083.1 GCA_013316535.1 Muribaculaceae bacterium
GAGGGCGATGAACTCCGAGGTCAGCACATCCTTCATATCTCCGGCGTAAAAGTCGGTGTTGGCAAGCCCGTTGACTTCGGCGTTGAGTTTCGCGTCGCGGATTGCGTCTTCGACATATTCGATTCCAATCACTTTGCGGGCCTGGCGGGCTATGAAGTTGGCGATTGTGCCGGTGCCGGTGTAAAGGTCGTAGACAAGCTCGTCGCCTGTCAGTCCGGCAAATTCACGCGCCACTTTGTACAGGTTGTATGCCTGTCGGGAATTGGTCTGGTAAAATGACTTCGGGCCGATGCGGAAGCGCAGGCCTTCCATCTCCTCCTCGATGTAGGGCTTGCCGGAATGGAGCAGGATGTCGAGGTCGGCGATGGTGTCGTTGGCTTTCGTGTTCACGACATACATCAGTGATGTGATTTCCGGGAAACTGCCCCTGAGGTCGTCGAGCACTGAGTTGATATCGGCGGGGGAGTCTTCCCCGAACGACAACACTACCATAGTCTCACCTGTGGAGGCGATGCGTATCATCATCGTGCGCAGGAGACCGGTCTGCTCGCGCAGGTCGAAGAATGAAAGGCCATGGGCTTTGGCGAAATCTTTGACATGGAGTCTCAGGCGGTTGCCGAGGTTATCCTGCAGATGGCACCGATCGATGTCGAGAACTTTGTCAAACGCGCCCGGGATGTGGAATCCTGCCGCGTCACGGTCGGGAAACTCCTCTCCGGAACGCATCTGCTCCCATGTGAGCCATTTTTTGTTGGAGAAGGTGTACTCCATCTTGTTGCGGTATTCGCGGGTCGATTCCGAGCCGAGGATGGGGGTGATGGCGGGCAGCTCGATCTTGGCTATGCGGCGCAGCGCGTCCTCGACTTGCTGCTGCTTCGCCTTGAGCTGCTCCTCGTAGGGAAGATGTTGCCATCGACACCCTCCGCAGACCCCGAAATGGGAGCAGAATGGCTCTGCGCGGAGCGGTGAGGGCTTAACAAGCCGCTCGATATGGCCTTCGGCATAGGAATGTTTCTTGCGGTCTATTTTTATGTCGGCGATGTCGCCGGGCGCGCCGTAGGGGATGAAGACCACCATCTCGCCGTGACGGGCGATGGCTTTGCCTTCGGCGGCCACAGCGGTTATCTCAAGCCCTTCAAGCAAGGGTAGCTCTCTTCTTTTTCTGCCCATGTTTTCTTTTTGGGTAGCGATGTCAATTAATTTGAATATAACGGAAAAAAACGTAAAGCCTGTAACATCTGCCCGTGAAAGGGCGTTATTGGGTTTACAGGATGCAAAGTTACGATTTTCCAGCCGTTTTATTGACTGGAGAATGAAAAAAATATATGTCGGTTTGGCGTTTGTCGCTGAAATTTCGTAACTTTGCACAACGCTCCGGGGGACTCTGAGAACCCCGCCGTGTGCTTGTTCCGAATAAATCCGATACAACCGCATACAACAACAATCAATCAAATATTTGACCAGAACGGTTAATAACTTTAATCTAAACAAGTCAACCAACCCATGGCAAAAAAAATCTACACTTTCGGCGACGGAAAGGCTGAAGGAGATGCATCGATGCGCAACCTCCTCGGCGGCAAAGGTGCCAACCTCGCTGAAATGAATCTCCTGGGGATGCCCGTGCCTCCCGGTTTCACAATCACGACCGAAGTCTGCACAGAGTACACCCAGTATGGCCGCGAACATGTGGTTAAAGATATCAAGGCCGAAGTCGAGAAGGCCATTGCCCACGTGGAGTCTCTCACCGGAACGAAATTCGATGACCCCACCAACCCGCTGCTCGTGTCGGTGCGCTCCGGAGCCCGTGCCTCCATGCCTGGTATGATGGATACCGTCCTGAACCTCGGTATGAATGACGCCACTGTTCAGGCCCTTGCCGAAAAGAGCGGCAATCCCCGCTTTGCCTGGGACAGCTACCGCCGTTTCGTGCAGATGTATGGCGACGTGGTTCTCGGCATGAAGCCCAAAACCAAGACCGAAACCGACCCCTTCGAGGCAATCATCGACAAGGTGAAGGAGGAAAAGGGTGTGAAATTCGACACCGACCTCACTGTTGAGGATCTTCAGGAGCTCGTGAAGCGCTTCAAGGCCGCTGTCAAGGAATATACCGGCAAGGATTTCCCCGATTCAGCATGGGATCAGCTCTGGGGTGGCATCTGCGCCGTGTTTGACTCTTGGATGAACGAGCGCGCCATCCTCTACCGCCGTATGAACCAGATTCCCGAGGAATGGGGAACCGCTGTCAACGTGCAGGCTATGGTTTACGGCAACATGGGCAACAACTCCGCGACCGGTGTGGCTTTCTCACGCGATGCCGCTACCGGAGAGAACATCTTCAACGGCGAGTACCTCATCAACGCCCAGGGCGAGGATGTGGTGGCCGGTATCCGCACTCCCCAGCAGATCACAGTGGAAGGCTCACGCCGCTGGGCTGCCCTCCAGGGCATCTCGGAGGCTGACCGCGCCGCCAAATACCCCTCCCTCGAGGAGTCAATGCCTGTCTGCGCCGCAGAGCTTATCGCAATCGCCAACAAGCTTGAGGCCTACTTCAAGGATATGCAGGATATGGAGTTCACAATCCAGGACGGCAAGCTCTGGATGCTCCAGACCCGTAACGGAAAGCGCACCGGCGCTGCCATGGTAAGAATCGCCATGGAGCTGCTCCGCGCAGGCGAAATCGATGAGAAGACAGCCCTCCTCCGTATGGAGCCCCAGAAACTCGACGAGCTTCTCCACCCTGTATTCGACAAAGACGCCCTCAAGCGTGCGCTTGTCGCTGCCAAGGGTCTTCCCGCTTCTCCCGGTGCCGCAACCGGCCAGATTGTCTTCTTCGCCGATGACGCTGAGGCTTGGGCCGAGAAGAAAAAGAAAGTCGTACTCGTCCGTATCGAGACCTCACCCGAAGACCTCCGTGGTATGGCTGTCGCCCAGGGTATCCTTACCATGCGCGGCGGTATGACCAGCCACGCTGCTGTGGTTGCCCGCGGTATGGGTAAGTGCTGCGTTTCCGGTGCCGGTGAAATCAAAGTCGATTACGAGGCCCGCACCGTTGAAATGGGCGGCAAGACCTACAAGGAAGGCGACTGGATTTCTCTCAACGGTTCGACCGGAGATGTCTACGACGGCCAGGTGCCCACCGTTGAGCCCGAGCTCGACGGCGACTTCGGTGCTATCATGAACCTCGCAGCCAAATACACCAAGACTCTCGTCCGTACCAACGCCGACACCCCCCGCGACGCCAAGCAGGCCCGTCATTTCGGTGCCCAGGGTATCGGACTCTGCCGCACAGAGCATATGTTCTTTGAAGGCGACCGCATCAAGGCTGTCCGTGAGATGATTCTCGCATCCGACGTGGAAGGCCGCAAGGCTGCCCTCGCCAAGCTCCTTCCCATGCAGCGCGGCGACTTTGAAGGCATCTTCACCGCTATGGACGGCTATGGCGTCACCATCCGTCTGCTCGATCCCCCTCTGCACGAATTCGTGCCTCATCAGACCGCTACCCAGAAAGAGCTGGCCGATGAGATGGGCATCACCCTCGCCGAAGTTAAGGCAAAGGTTGACGCTCTCGAGGAATTCAACCCCATGCTGGGTCACCGTGGTTGTCGTCTCGGCATCACATATCCCGAAATCACCGAGATGCAGACCCGCGCCATCATCGAGGCCGCCCTCGCTGTCAAAGCCCGCGGCATCGATGTGAAGCCCGAGATCATGATTCCTCTGGTAGGTTCGCTCAAGGAAATCCAGAATCAGGCCGATATCATCCATATCACCGCCGCCAAGGTATTCGAGGAGCAGGGACGTTCGCTGCCCTACCTCGTCGGCACGATGATTGAGGTGCCTCGTGCAGCCCTTGTCGCCGACCAGATCGCCACCGTGGCCGAGTTCTTCTCTTTCGGTACGAACGACCTCACCCAGATGACCTTCGGTTTCTCCCGCGACGACGCTCCCAAGTTCCTCAAGTTCTACAAGGAACACGGCATAATCAAGACCGACCCCTTCGAAGTCCTCGACCAGGAAGGTGTTGGGCAGCTCGTGGAAATGGGTGTCAAGAAAGGCCGCGCAGCCCGTCCCGAACTCAAAGTCGGCATCTGTGGCGAACACGGTGGTGAGCCCAGCTCCGTGAAGTTCTGCGCCAAGCTCGGAATGAACTACGTCAGCTGCTCCCCCTTCCGTGTGCCCATCGCCCGCGTAGCTGCGGCGCAGGCTGCCATCGAAGACTAAGAGATAGATACTTAAAATAAGCCACTTAGGCGGTATGTTCTGATAAACAAGAGCATACCGCCTAAAGTATTTTTAAGGGGTATGTGCATTTGAACACGATAGTGTGTACGATTGAACCGCGAAAATTCAACAAAATCCACACGTCTATCAAACGGTCGATTCAACATGAATTCAACAGAAATAATTGCATGATATAATTCTAAACAAGAAAATAATATGGCAATACTGACAGTCTGCGTAAACAAGCAGCGCAAAAGAAAGGACGGGTGCTACTCGGTTTATATCCGGGTCGCTCACAATGGCAAATCGGTATATTTACCGACTGACAAAGTAGTAAGCGGAAAAGGCTTGTCATCCTCGATGGAAGTTATCGACCCGTTTGTCCTCAAACCGTTATCTACGCAAATCGTTAATTGGCTCGATGCGTTAAATCGCCAAGATATTTCTGCGTGGAACGCGAGACAAGTTGCAGAGTTTCTGAAGAATTTGAACGAGGATTTGGTATTCTCGGACTATGCCCGAAAGCACATTGACCGTATGATTGACCGAGGGCAGGAGCGCAACGCGAAAAATTACCAACTCGCACTCCAACACATGGAGCGATACTTCGGTACGACCAAAGTAAAGTTCGCGCAGCTCACCTCGATAAACGTAAACAAGTGGGTCGCCACTCTGAGCGGCACCGCGAGAGCCAAAGAGATGTACCCGATTTGCATCCGTCAGATTTTCCGTGCGGCCATTGATGAACTGAACGACTACGACAACGGCATAATCCGGGTAAAGACCAATCCGTGGGGTAAAGTTAAGATACCTGCTGCCGACAGGCCTAATAAGAAAGCAATCACCGCTGAGGCTTGCAGGGCATTCTTTGCGGCACCGCTGCCGGAGTCGAAGATGATTGACCCCCTGCCGGAGTTAGGCCGTGATGTGGCCATGATGTCACTATGTTTGGCCGGCATGAACACGATTGACATTTTCAACCTGTGCAAAGAAGACTACCACGGCGGCATAATCCACTACAAACGAGCCAAGACAACCCGGACCCGAACCGATGACGCATACATCGAAATGCGAGTGCCGGAGGTAATCAAACCTCTGTTTGAGAAATACAGAGCCGGTGAACACACCGACAGGCTGTTTCGGTTCTGCGACCGCTTCTCAACCTCAGACAGTTTTTGCGCCAATGTGAACACAGGCATCAAGCAGATATGCAAAGCTATGGGGATGCCAAAGGAGCAATGGTACTGCGTCTACACGTTCCGGCACACATGGGCGACCACTGCACAGAACGACTGCGATGCGACAATTGCAGAGGTCGGCTTTGCGATGAACCATTCGCACAGGCACACGGTGACGCGCGGATATGTTATGCTGGACTTCTCTCCTGCGTGGAGGCTCAACGAGAAAGTGATTGACTTTATTTTTTTCAGTGATGCGACCTCGCGGCGCATGGCGAAAGAGCAGCCCGAAGATGAGGGGTTGTTTCGTATCTCTCCGAAGATGCTCATCAGAGCAGCGGCATTCTTTCAAGGCAAGTGCCTTGCCAACTTTGAGGACATCGGCTATTCCAACATTGACGAGGTAACAAAAGCACTCGTATCTCAATTTCCTGCGGATATTCCCGACCGCTCAATGGTTCAGTTCAAAATCGTCAATCTTGACAATGGAAAGGTCTATGTCTACGAGCATCAAAAGGGCAAGGGCTTCTGACCATTTCGTTGAGGCCAACAAAATGGTACAAGGGTCGCACCGATAATCGGCGCGGCTCTTTTTCTTTTTCGCGCAACTTTTTCTTTTTCTCCCTCCTGCCATCTGATTGGCGAAGCCTCAAAAAAAAGAAAAAATTTCCTCGCGTATATGTACGCGCGCGTATCGACGAGATATATTCCCTTTTATAGAAATATTTTATATATTTCTTTTTCTTTTATCAAAAGAAAGGTTTCGGAAGAAATGCCCTTTTCTTCCGAAGTTTTCGGAATTTATAGCAATAACTTCCGAAAGAATTAGAATAACTTCGGAAGAAATAGCAATAACTTCGGAAGTTATTCTAATAAATGGGGAAGGAATTTTGCCCGAAAAATGGTCAAAAAGTGCCGTTTTTGAGGAGTAAAAAACACCTTGTTTTTCAACGTTTTTGCAATAAAAAATCAAAAAGGGAATTTATGCCCTTTATTTCGGAAGAAATAGCAATAACTTCCGAAAGAATGTGCTTTACTTCGGAAGAAATAAGAATTATTGGGGAAGAAATGCCGTAAACTTCGGAAAGTATTGTCTTAATTTGGGAAAGAATGGCTATAAATGGGGAAATAAAAATGCCGAGCGATTTGCGCCCGGCTTGCGGTCTAAATGTAGACAAAAATAGACGGCTTAGTTGTCGTTTTCGGCGGCGAGTTGCGCAAGGCGCTCCTCGATTGTAGTAGTGATATCACCTGACAACGACACCTCGGCAGACACTGATTGCATCTGCGGTGTGTGATACCGCAGCAACCTTTCCTGTATGGCGGCGCGGTCTTTTGCCTCCATCATCATCATATCAACTTCAAAATCGGAAACAACAAGCGGATTGCCGTCTGCATCTTGCAGAACTACGGTGCTGTATATGTCGCCCTCCTTAGTTCTAAACTCTAATTTGCGTGGGGTGCCGTCCCCATTCGTTTGTGGCCGTGGTGCAAAGTAGGCCATTGAATGGGCGCGTAGATGCTCTTTGAGCGGATTGGGTTTGTTTGGAGTACCTTTCTGTCGGCCTCCGGTCTTTCGTCCTTGTGCCATGACTAATAAGTTAAAGTTACGATACAAAGGTATGGGTTTACCTTTGCTCCATAATTATAACTTTTCTATAAAAACGTACAGATATGGGCATATTAGGCAGCGCAATCGGAGGAGCGTTAGGTATCGGAGCAAGTATTTTCGGTGGTATCAGCGCTTCAAAGGCAATGAAAAAGGTCAAGCGAAATATCGAGGGTCAGATGAAAGAAAACCAAAATTGGTATGACCGCCGATATAATGAGGACGCGACACAACGTGCAGATGCACAACGTATCCTTACTATGACTAATGAGAATATTCGACAACGAAACCAAGCTGCCGCAGGTTCAGCGGCGGTCATGGGGAGTAGTGAGGAAAGTATTGCGGCGGCTAAAGCAGCCAATAA
>WSMN01000084.1 GCA_013316535.1 Muribaculaceae bacterium
ACATGACCGCGATGAGTGACGTTACCGTTCTTTTGCTTACTTTCTTCATGTTGACTTCCACCTTCCTCCAGAAAGAGCCGGTGACGGTAATCACCCCGTCCTCTGTTTCGGAGATAAAGGTGCCCACTTCGAATGTGGCACAGGTGCTCGTAAGCCCCCACGGACAGGTTTTCATGTCCCTGCTTGGCGATGCCGACCCTGATAACGCCGAGGAGTGGGGTTCGGAAGCCCTCCGCCGCGAGGTGCTGAAGACAGCTGCGGCCGACTATGAGGCTAAGACCGGTAAGAAAACCGGGATTACCCCGCTCGACCTTGATAAGTTTGCAAAGAACGCCTCATTTGGCGTGGCCCTTGACAAGATGCATGAATTCCTGATGCTGGAAACCTCCAAGCAGGATGAATTCCTTGCCCAGACGCTCGACAAGCCGGTTCTCATCGGCAACCTCAAGCCCCGCGACATCGGCATCCCGTTCAAGGACATAACCTACACCGACAAAGATGGAAATACATTGACAACCAATGAATTCCAGATTTGGATGCGCGCCATCTACAACTCAAGTAACACCAACATCAAAGATGCCATCCAGAAAGGCGAGGGTATCGCCGTGAAATCTGACCGTGGAACGAAGTACGAGACAATCCACCGGGTGCTCGACAACCTTCAGACCATCAAGATGAACAAATTCTCTGTGATGACCGCACTTAAAACGGAAGCTGATTAATCATTATGGCACAGGTAGAACAATCATCGGGCGACGGCAAAAAGAAAAAAGGCGCCCAGAAAAAGATGGCCATCCATGTGGACTTCACCCCCATGGTGGACATGAACATGCTTTTGATTACGTTCTTCATGCTCTGTACCACGATGATCAAATCGCAGACTCTCAGCATCGCGTTGCCTACCAACGAGAAGCTTGAGCAGACTGAGTTACAGAAAGCTAAAGAATCGGAAGCTATCACACTGATTCTTGACACCGAGTATGACGATAAAGGCAACGTGAAGGGCAACACCGTGTACTATTACACAGGTAAACCCGAAATGGAGCTTGACGGGGACAACGTTGTGTCGAGCAACCTCAATGCAACGGAATTCCTTGGAAACGACGGTGCCGCCCAGCAGGGCATCCGCAAAATCCTGCACGACCGCAACAAAGGGGTGCTCGCTGATGTGGAGAAGAAGAAACAGGAATGGCGTGATAAGAAAATCACCGAGGCGCAGTTCCAGGAAGCTGCCAAGAAAATTCGTAACAGCGATGAGTACGAGCGCCCCGTTGTTATCATCAAGCCCCTCCCCGGAGCTTCCTGGGAAAGCGTGATTTCTGCTCTTGACGAGATGCAGATTAATCAGATTTCCCGTTACCAGCTTGGCTCGCTCACGGAAGTGGACGAAGCTATGGTCGGTGACTATAAAATCAAGCATGAGAAGAAGTGACAAGTGATGATAGACTATATTTACTAACCTAAAAAGAAGGAAACACAGAAATGGCAAAAGATGTAGATCTTTCATCAAAAGAATGGACCGACGTAATCTTTGAAGGCAAAAACAAAGATTTCGGTGCTTACGAGCTCCGTCGTCAAAGCGACAAGCGTCATAACCGCGCGGTTCTGTTCGTCCTCATCGGCCTGATACTGGTTCTGATAGGCGGATACTTCTGGGGTATGTACTCCGACTACCGCCGCGAGCAGCGTGAGCTTGAACTTCAAGCACAGCTTGAGCAGCAGCTCGCAGCAATAGCCGAAGCCGAGGCCCAGGAACCGGAGGAAATCGAAGAAGTGCCCCAGGCCGTTGAGGAACCTCAGCGCGAGGAAGCTCTTCCCGAAGAAATCCTGAACACAATCAAGGATACTGAAATTGCAATCGCTGCCGACGAGGAGGTAACCGAAGACATCACCTCAAAGGACGATGTGGCTGAATCCATCGCGGCTGCAGGTGCTACAACCTTCGACCAAGGTACTGACGACCTCAATGTTGTGCGTGTGCACAAAGAGGAAATCATTGTCGAGGAAAAGCACGAACCTGTGAAAGAAGAAATCTTCACGGCGGTTGAGCAGATGCCCCAGTTCCCCGGTGGTGAGGCCGAACTCCTGAAATGGATTTCGAATCACATCAAATATCCTACTATGGCCGCTGAAAACAACATTCAGGGACGTGTGGTTGTGAAATTTGTTGTACAGAAAGACGGAAAAGTGGGCGAGGTTGTCGTTCTGCGCGGCAAGGACCCCGACCTTGACAAGGAGGCTGTACGCGTGGTGAAAGCCCTTCCGGCATTCATCCCCGGCAAGATGAACGGACAGGCCGTATCGGTCTGGTATACCGTTCCCATCAACTTCAAGCTCCAGTCCTGATTCCATCCATAAGGAATATTGCAGAATCCCTTCCTGGTGATTCTCCACCCTATACTTGGCGGTGTGTCGGAAATCTCGACGCACCGCCTTCATTTTGCCCGTATGGCGTATGGTTGCCGGACAGCCGCGCTGGATTCTGCCAGGGTTCAAACTGAAAATGCGGTGTATCTGCGTAAATGCAATCGCAGCAGAGACGGCATTTCGGCTTGCGGCTTGACCCTTTTTCGGGGCTTTTGGCTGAAAAGTTTGTCCCCATCATAAAAAAGTTGTATCTTTGTAGATTGATAGCTGTGGCTATTCCCGAACCATGCTTGCTGCATGGTCGTTATCTCCAAGCAAATTACCGCTTAAAATATGAGACAATTAAAGATTTCAAAATCTATCACGAATCGCGAGAGCGCGTCGCTCGACAAGTATCTGCAGGAAATTGGCCGAGAGGAATTGATTACCGTAGAACAGGAAGTTGAGCTTGCGCAGCGCATCCGTGAAGGTGACCAGGTGGCACTTGAAAAGCTCACCCGGGCGAATCTCCGCTTTGTGGTCTCTGTCGCCAAACAATACCAGAATCAAGGATTAAGCCTTCCCGACCTTATCAACGAAGGCAACCTCGGCCTCATAAAGGCAGCACAGAAGTTCGACGAGACACGCGGTTTCAAATTCATTTCCTATGCCGTGTGGTGGATTCGCCAGTCCATCCTCCAGGCATTGGCCGAGCAGTCGCGCATAGTGCGTCTGCCCCTGAACCAGGTCGGTTCACTGAACAAAATCTCAAAGGCGCTCTCTAAGTTCGAGCAGGAAAACGAACGCAGGCCTTCTCCCGAAGAACTTGCCGAGACACTCGACGTGCCGGTGGAGAAAATCGCCGATACTCTTAAAGTGTCGGGTCGTCACATATCGGTCGACGCTCCATTCGTGGAAGGGGAGGACAACTCCCTGCTGGATGTGCTCACCAACGACGATTCTCCCATGGCCGATGCCACCCTCACGCAGGAATCGCTCTCCAAGGAGGTTGACAGAGCATTGCATCAGCTCCACGAGCGTGAACGCGAAATCCTCAAGATGTTCTTCGGCATAGGTTGCCAAGAAATGACTCTGGAGGAAATCGGCGCAAAATTCGATCTCACCCGCGAGCGTGTGCGCCAAATCAAAGAGAAGGCAATCCGCCGCCTCAAAGGGCAGAAGTCCCGCCTCCTCAAAACATATCTCGGCCAGTAAACTCGTCTGAATCGCTACAACCAAAAGGGGGACGCCTGTGTTAAAACGCCTCAAGGCATCTTAACACAGGCTTCCCTTTTCTGTGCCATCCCCTCATTGCATGCAAAATGTCTGCGTTCTCTGCGGGAAACTCCTCAACAAGATTCTCTCGCAGAGAGCGCAGAGAGCGCAGATTCGCCATGAATCCGCGTTGCTTTTATTATTGAATTACACCCCTTGTCCACCGCAAAAACTGCGTCCTCTGCGAGAGGCTGTCCGACATGGAGGATAAGTAATTTATCGTAGAATCAGCATTTATTTATCCGATACATCTGTGAAAAAGGGTAGCGAAGCCGTTGCTGTCGGCATGCTTGCCCCGGTTGTGTATATGCAAAAAAAAATTGATTGTCGTCCCGACAACCAATCCTTGTTAACCTTAAATCTAATACCATGAAAAACACATTGCAAAGGTAGGGGTTTTGCAGGTGCCTGTCAAATGTTATGGCATATTTTTGATGTGAAGTTAACATTATTTTGCGTGAAGTGACGGTTCAATATGTCTATACCGGGCTAAATGATGCGGAAAGAGTGGCTGTTGTGTCATATTGCTATTGCGCTGTCAAGGTGCTGCTCAAAGCTGGATTATTCCTCCGTTTGCATTTGTTAACGGCCTATACGACAAAAGGCGCGGCCTGTCAGGCCGCGCCTCTGTATAAATTTGCATTGGTCATTAGTTCTTTTTGCGGTTGCCGTAGCGGCTGAGGAACTTGTCCACACGACCGGCGGTGTCCACAAGCTTCTGCTTACCGGTGAAGAACGGGTGCGATGAGCTGGTGATTTCAAGCTTCACCAAGGGATAGGTCACACCGTCGATCTCGATGGTTTCCTTGGCTGCCACGGTCGAGCGGGTGATGAATGTTTCCTCGTTCGACATATCTTTGAAAACTACTTCACGATAATTGGAAGGATGAAGATCTTTTTTCATTTTATTTTGATGATTTTTTGATTTCAACGTTTTGTGGAAGCATCGCTGGTAGGGCGATTTGTGGTAATGGCTTGCAAATTTACGCATTTTTCCCCAATCGGCAATGGCCTTGGCTGAAACTTCTGCCAAAAAAATCATTATAACACTGCATTCAATGGTGTGTGCCGCCGATAGGAGCCATGTATGGTTCTGCCATGTGGGCAGCAAGGCGATGCCGGGTGCATGTTGCCTTTGTCAAATCGGAAAATAAATTGTAGCTTTGCGGCTACGGGTGACATGAAGTTCATGTATTCCGTGAATATTTTGAAAAGGATTGACGGTGTTATGTCTACGGAATATTATCAGCAGGTGATTGGCAGAATCTACAATGAAATCCTGCCTTTTCACGGGAAGGGGAAGGTTGCCGACTACATACCGGCTCTTGCCGAGGTGAATCCGATGCAGTTCGGCATCGCGGTAGAGTCGCTCGGTGGTGGCACTGCGATGCGCGGTGATGCCGCCACATGTTTTTCCATACAGAGCATTTCAAAGGTGTTCACCTTCGCCATGGTCATGTCGCGCGTAGGTGAGGACATCTGGAAAGCCGTGGGGCGAGAGCCGTCGGGAAATCCGTTTAACTCACTTGTGCAGCTTGAACACGAAAAAGGGATTCCGCGTAATCCTTTCATCAATGCTGGCGCCCTCGTTGTCACCGACCGCCTAATGGAGCTTTACCCTCGGCCGAAGGAAGCCATACTTGATTTTGTGAGGAGCCTGTGCGGCAACGATGACATATACTATGACCACCAGGTGGCGCAGTCGGAACGCGACCACGCCGACCGCAACATGGCGCTTGCCCATTTCATCAAGAGTTTCGGCAACATCCACAATGAAGTGGATGCCCTGATTGATGTCTACTGCCATCAGTGTGCCATCTCCATGAACTGCGTGGATCTTGCGCGGTCATTCCTTTTCCTTGCCAACAGGGGAGTGAACCCCGCTGACGGCAAGCGGATTCTGACCATGAGCCAGGCCAAGCGTCTCGGAGCCATCATGGCCACTTGCGGATTCTATGATGAATCGGGCGACTTCGCTTTCCGCGTCGGGCTGCCCGGCAAGAGCGGCGTAGGCGGTGGCATAGTGGCATATCTGCCTGAAAAGCTATCGGTTGCCGTGTGGGGGCCGGAACTGAATGCCTACGGCAACTCCCTCATGGGGATTGAAGCCCTCGAACGTTTCACCACCGATATCTCCAGTTCCATATTTTAGCCTTTGCTGTTAGGAGCGGATTCCGTATCTTTGTAGGTTACATGACAAATGAGGAATATGGATTTCAAGCTCGATTCTCAATATAAGCCTACAGGCGACCAGCCCGAGGCCATCGAACAGCTCTCCAAAGGGGTGAGGGAAGGGATTCCGGCGCAGACGCTGCTTGGCGTGACCGGTTCGGGGAAAACCTTCACCATGGCCAATGTCATAAAGGAGGTGAAGCGCCCCACGTTGATTCTTAGCCACAACAAGACCCTTGCCGCGCAGCTCTACGGCGAATTCAAGCAGTTTTTCCCCGAAAACTCTGTGCAATATTTCGTGTCCTATTACGATTACTACCAGCCGGAGGCTTATATACCGTCGGTCGACAAGTATATCGAGAAGGACCTGATGATTAATGATGAGATTGAGAAGCTGCGTCTCGCCACAACTTCGGCTCTCCTGTCTGGTCGCCGCGATGTGGTGGTGGTCAGTTCGGTCTCATGTCTGTTCGGAATGGGCAACCCCGAGGATTTCAATGCCAATGTGATTGACATCCGTGTGGGGCAGAAGATTGCACGCAACGCATTCCTGCGGCGTTTGGCCGAGGCTCTCTATTCCCGCAATGAGATTGAGCTTAACCGTGGCAATTTCCGTGTGAAAGGGGATACGGTCGATATCCGCCTGGCCTATGAGGAAATCATCCTGCGGGTGATGTTCTGGGGCGACGAGATTGAATCCATATCCACGTTGCATCCGCTCGACAACACCCCACTGGGAAGCCACGACATGTTCAAAATCTATCCTGCAAACCTGTTTGTCACCTCGCGTGAGAGGCAGGCATCGGCATTGGCGCAGATGGAACTTGACCTCGGCGACCAGGTGGCATTTTTCCGTAAGGAGGCTCGGGAAATGGAAGCGCGGCGGCTCTACGAGCGCACCACCTACGACATTGAGATGATTCGTGAGGTGGGCCACTGCCCGGGGATAGAGAACTACAGCCGTTATTTCGATGGCCGCGAACCGGGGATGCGCCCGTTCTGTCTCCTCGACTATTTCCCCGAAGATTTCCTGACCATAATCGACGAGAGCCATGTCACCGTGCCGCAGATTCGCGCTATGTACGGGGGCGACCTGTCCAGAAAGGAGAACCTGGTTAACTACGGTTTCCGTATGCAGTCGGCTCTTGATAACCGCCCGTTGCGTTTCGAGGAATTCGAGTCGCTGACAGGCCAGGTTATCTATGTCAGCGCCACCCCCGCCGACTACGAGCTGGAAAAATGCGAGGGCGTTGTCGTGGAGCAGGGTCGCGTTGTCGTCGACAATCGTCACCTCATAGTCGTGGTGGAACACATCGTCGGGGAAGTCGAGATGGCGCATAGTGATGTTGAGGTGCTTGGTGTCGCGCACGAGCGATATGGTGGCGTATGTGGCCATGTTGTCGGTGACGGTCACATACTGTTCGTCGAGGGGGTATACCGAGTAGGGGCGCGATGTGCGCTGCATCGGCATGGGGGCCACACCGTCGGTGGGGGCGTGGCTCTGCACCTTCAGGGTGTGCCAGAGGGTGTCGAGCGGCAGACTCTTGTGGTCGACGAGGTGC
>WSMN01000014.1 GCA_013316535.1 Muribaculaceae bacterium
ATTCATTCATAATCTCAAACCCTCTGACCCGTCAATATTTTTCAGGACGCCACAGTTATATTGCCATTATCCAATGTTATGGTTGATAATTCGCTACCATTGCTATACCCTTGTTTGGAAAAGTCTATGGACACTTCTTTAGCACCCGCACATAGGGGGGGGGTAAAAAAACCTAATACACAAAGGATTAGGAGTAAATGTTTTTTCATTTGTGGGTTGTTTTTATAGATTGATGATTAAAGAATATGTCCATCGATTAAGTTTTGGAATTCACCGCAACCATCGTGTCACGGCAAAAATCTGTTACATGGAATTGCAGGGGATGCCAAGGTGTAGGAAGCAGGACATCATCAATCGCAGGCACCGCAGGAAACGGCCACCCAAGGAAAGGCGCAATCACCAACCTTTCCTCCCACAAAATTACATCATATTCCCCTAATCACCAAAAATATTTCCACCGCAAAAAACACATCGAACGCCATTAATCACTAATACGGACATTCTTCACCTTACCAACGCGGTAGAGACGACCCGTGCGGTCGTCTTGCAGCATTCCCGTGGGATAAACGGCAGCCACCGAAACCGAGAGACGACCACACGGGTCGTCTCTACAATGTCGGCACAAAAATACGACGGGGAACCGGTATCAAAAATCCCGGCGGTTATCAAAACTCAAATCCAACTGATGCGCGTCGGCAAACTGCACCGACAAGTGTTGTTCCGTTGCTGATGCACGAGGGAATTTTTCAGCCACAACCACGTTGCACACCACTTCAGTAGCCGTGTAAAAATCGACACCAGCTTCCCTGATTTTGCGTTCAAATATAGCCAACGTATTTTCAATCTGCGAAACAGCTTTATCGTAGGTATAGTTTACAGCTTCCACCGAATTGCCCTCTGCATTCAGCTTGAACTCCACAATGCAAAAGCGGTCTTCATGCAGCACCGCGCAATCGGCTACTCCTCCGGGAATATTACTCAACAATTTGTGGTCGATTGCCAGCAGATGAACCAAACGCCCCGCATGGTTATCCGCGAAAAAACAATCTGCCGTTTCATCAGCACCTGCGAAACGTGACACACATGCAGCATTGTCATCGACCACACGTAACTGCGTGTCATTGCGGCTGTCAACACAGTCCATCACGTCTACGGCATGTCCCTTGAATGCCGAACAAAGGCGCAGATTTCTTATAGCGTCAGGCACATCCATAGGGCGTTCAACGGCTTTCTTTCATTGCCTTCAGATATATTTGGTGAAGCGCACGGAAATCGCGGCTTATAGTGTCCGACACGGCATCAAGGTAGTTGGCCTTAATCAGACCTGTGGCATCATCAATTATATCGGTACAGTATGCCACCCCACCGTCAGGGCGGTTCAATGAGAAGGCAGCGATGTCACCCGGAGTGACGGAACATCCGTTGGGCAGAATTTCATTCACCTGCTCTTTCAGTCCGGGATATTTGCCTAATATATTACCGGCGAATATCAGATTGTTGAGAATCGACAGCACATAAGGGCTATGGGTGGTCAAATCCAGACTTGAAATACCTCTGTCGGCAGCATTCGTCTTGGTTATCAGATAGTGCAGCAACCTCCGCTGATTGGTGGGGAACAAATTCAATTCAGGTTCCTCTATGGCAAAGCAATTGAAGAATCTATTCTCCAGGCAATAGTCAATCGACATCAGCATGGGAATCACCGATTGAAGCCCCGAAGAACAATATTGCAGCGGCAATGCGTCCCGTCCTTCGATGCACAGCTTGCAAACACCGTTTTCATTAACGGTTTTCAATCCCAGTGCCGCCACATCATAGGAGGGACAGGCATTTTTTGCCCTCTCGAATATGCTCATGTATTCAAGCAGGCATTCAGGCAACGGTATATTGGCAACAATCATGCTGGCCAACGATGACGACATGGCACCTGCAAGGTTTCTTTCGGCAGGGCAATACAGCGATGTGCGCAGCACTGGTGCTATCACCTTGGAATGCTTCCGCATCACCTCCGACAAATCCTGCCCGTCCTCATATCCGAGTTTTTTCAATGTCATCGACAATGCCACGGAACACACTTTCATCAACCGTTTGCCGCATTCTTCCTTACCCCACTTCGTATGGTTAATTGAAAATTTCCCGTCATTAAAGCCAACGATTAATCCATGCTCCCCGCAGTATTCAATCTCGGTGTCATCCCTGAAATATTCATGAATGCCATACACTTTAAAAATCTCCATAACGACATCGGTGCTTTCATCCATGGCGATAAGCGAGCAAAGGAACACGTCGCGCATACAGGAGAGCACCTTTGCGACAGAGCTCTTGCCAACACCTTGCTCACCGATAAAGACATTGATTTTCTTCAGTTTAATATCCAGACTGGTGACAGGTCCGAAATTTTTCAGTTTGAGACGTTCCATGTGAATTCAATAGTGTATGGCACGCACAAAAGTACGCAATTTAACAAAATCCGCAAAACATCCTGCGTCAGCGGGTCAGGGGGGAGTAGTCGCGGGAGTAGCGGAACATCTGGGGGAGGTAACCCTCGGTGTAGTCCACCCGGATGTCGGTGATGTTGCCGGAGGCATCGGTCACGGGGGTGTAGACGGGATTGACGAAGCCTTTGTAGGGTGCGATGTCCAGGGTGGCATAGCGGTGGAGAACCTCACGGTGAAGCGTGGGGTCAACCTTAACGGCATACTTTTCGACCAAGGCAGCTCCGGCGGCATAGTCGCCCTCGCTCTTGATACGCTGTATTTCGGCAAGGAGTTGGCCGAACAGGCCGCGCAAAGCCTCATAATCGTTGATTTTGACAAATGTCTTGCCGTCGCGCTTCACCAGTTCCACCACATTGCGGTCGCGCCCGTGCTCCAAAGCCCATTCGGCAATGAGTTTACGGTTACGCATGTGGGCTTCCTCCACATCCTTGCCCGGCTCGATACGCATAAGCTGCGTCATAAGGCCGTTGAGCATATATTTGTAATACTCCGCCTTGTATGAATCGGGGTTGTCGAGCAGTCCCAGTTCAAGCAGATAGGGGTCGGCGAGATAATAGAGTGCAAAAAGGTCGGCACGGGTCTCCTCAAGCGTGGAACCGTGAGCCTTTAGCGCATCGGGGTCAACGCCAGGGAGCAAACGCCCGGAACCATGGCCGAGACATTCATGGAGGTCGGTGTGTAGGTTATCGGTTATGAACAGGTATTTGTCCATCAACTCGCGGGTGGGAGCATCGATAACGAACTCCTCGTTGAAGCCATTGCCATGCGAAGCATCATCGTATGCCTGCGTTATATTCTCAATCGTCACCGACTTGGACCCATGGGCGGCGCGAATCCAGTTGGCATTGGGCAGATTGATTCCGATTGGCGTTGAAGGATAGGCATCCCCAGCCAGAATTGCGGCATTGATTACCTTTGCGCTCACCCCTTTCACCTGGGGTTTGCGGAAACGGGGATTGACCGGCGAATGGTCTTCGAACCATTGTGCGGCATTGGAAATGACCTCGGTGCGGTGTGATGCTTTCTGATTTTTGAAGTTCACAATCGATTCCCACGAGCCTGTCATTCCGAGTGGGTCGCCATAGCTTTCGATGAAACCGTTGACGAAATCAACCACCGGTGTAGTATCCTCTGTCCAAAGAATGGAGTAGGCATCAAACGCACGCAAATCGCCTGTGGTGTAATAACGGATAAGTTCCTTAATAGAAGCCTCCTGCTGCGAGGTTTCGGCATAAGGGAGAGCCTTCTCGAGATTGGCGACAATCCTCTCTATGGCGGCCGAGTATAGACCACCTATTTTATAAGGAATCTCCACCACCTTTCCATCGAGTTTTGTCACCTTGGTGTTAAGCCCATAGGATGGTGGGGTGGGGTCGTCGGGATTCTTGAGAGCATTGTAATAGTCCTCAACCTCTTTCTGCGTGACCCCTTCGTAGAAATTGTTGGCCGAGGTAAGAATGAGGTCGGCACCTTCAGCCTGGTTCACGCGTTTAGGCATGAACGTGGGGTCGAACATGAGTTGCATCAGTTGCGCCCACACAGGATTGGCGGCATCGAAAGCAGAGGCTTCCTTATTCGCAGCCTTACGTGCCTGCGCCTCGAACCATTCCTGTGTGAATCCGGGGACAAACTTATCGGTTGAATAGTGGTGATAGGCACCGTTGCCGAACTCCACCTGCTTGAGATATTTCTCAAAAGCCAGAAACTGCGGGTCACGGCGGTCACCGTCATAAGTCGTGTAAACAGCCTCCAGAACCCCGCGCAAAGGCAGGTTGTAACGCCCGTTCTGGTCCCAAAGGATATCTCGTCCGGCCAAAGCCGCCTCGGTGAGATAATAGATAAACTTCTTTTGGTCGAGCGAAAGCTCATTGAACCCGGGCACCGTGTATCGCAGCACCTCAATGTCGGCGAAACGGTCAACAACCGTTCCCGAAGGGTTATTTGGGTCGGTGGAATTAGCCATTGCGGAGATGGATGCGACCCCGGCAACGGTAGCCGCTATTAGATGTTTGGCAATCATATTGTTGATATTTGTTTATTCTATATATAATACAAGCCCTTTGAGGTATTCACCCTCGGGATGATAGATGTTGACCGGGTGGTCGGCCGGCTGTGTGAGCTGATGGAGTATGCGTATGCGCCGACCGGTCTGCGCGGCAGCCGAGAACACGGCCAGCCGGAACTGCTCGCGGGTAACCGCCTGGGAGCATGAGAATGTGAACAGGATTCCTCCTGGTGCGATTTTCTCCATGGCCTTGGCGTTTATGCGCTGATAACCGCGCAGCGCATTGCGCAATGCACTGCGGTGCTTCGCAAAGGCGGGAGGGTCAAGCACAATAAGGTCGTAGGCATCGCGCTCCATAGTGTCGAGAAACTTAAATGCGTCAACCGCATACGACCGATGCCTGTCGGTCCCGGGAAAATTAAGCTCTACGTTGGCATCGGTGAGGGTTATCGCCTTCTCCGAACTGTCAACCGAATCGACGCTCACGGCATCGCCACGCAGAGCATAGACGGAAAATCCGCCGGTATAGCAGAACATGTTGAGCACACGCCGCCCACGGCTGTAGTGCTGCAACAGCTGGCGGTTGTCGCGCTGGTCAAGGAAAAATCCGGTTTTCTGGCCTCGAAGCCAGTCAATGTTGAAGCGCAGGGAATTTTCCGTCGCGATGGAAGTCTCGAACTCCCCGAGGATATAACCGTTCTGCGCATCAAGATGAGCCTTATAGGGAAGCGTGGTCTCCGATTTATAATATACGTTCCTAACCCCCAAGCCTTCCAAACCTGCAATCGCCTCGGCCACCTGCCGTCGGGCGAAATGCATTCCGGGCGAGTGCGCCTGCAACACCGCTGTAGGGCCGTATATATCAATAACCAGCCCGGGAAGGAAATCCCCCTCGCCATGCACAAGGCGGTAGGCATCGTTGTCAGGTCGCGCAAGCCCCAGCGCACGGCGCAAGCGTAAGGCCTGCTCCAACCGCATGGTGAAAAAGCCGGTGCCGATTGACGTGTCGGCGAAATCGAGGATGCGTACGGCAATGCTCCCTATCTGGAAATGCCCCACACCGATGTGCCGTCCGTCGTGAGCCGCGACGTTCACCACATCCCCCTCTTCAAGTCCGTCGGGCAACGGCCCGGCCAGTGCCCCGGAAAACACCCACGGGTGAAAACGGTCCAGGGACTCCTCTTTCCCGCGCTTAAGGCGCAATGTCTTGTAACCGGTCATTTTATAAAGAATCTGTAAATATCGTTAGCGTTAGCATACAGCAATAGGGCAAACAGCAGAGCCATACCCGTCATCTGTGCATATTCAAGGAATTTTTCCGACGGTTTGCGGCGGGTCACCACCTCCCAAAGCAGGAACATGACATGGCCGCCGTCGAGCGCAGGGATGGGAATGATGTTCATGAATGCCAGTATAATCGACAGAAATGCTGTCATTTCCCAGAATGTACGCCAGTCCCATGCAGGAGGGAACAGATTTCCGATAGCACCGAAACCGCCTATACTTTCGGCGCCCTCTTTGGTGAATACATGTTTCAGCGAGCTTACATAAGTGGTCAGCATCTCCGTGCCGTTATTCACGCCTATAGGGATCGACTGTAATAACCCGTATTGTGTGGTGTCGCAACGGAACACCTCAAGCGGCCCCATGAGACCGAAACCGAGCTTGCCGTTAGCCGTAGGTGTGGCCGGAACGTTTATGGTGTCAGTGCCGCGCAGAAGGGTCATGGGAACCGTTTTCCCACCATATGCCATCAAGGCTGGAGCGAGTTCGGTATAGGCAGGGGTGAGGCTGTCGCCCACGGCAATTATCCTGTCACCCTCACGCAAACCGGCTTTAGCGGCAGGTTCGCCGGGCATAACCTGTTTCACGAACACAGGAACGCGATAGGCCATAAAGGGGTCGTTCTCCGGCATGGAGGTCAACGCATTATCCGGCATAACCAGTGTCACCGTATCGCGATGATTGCGCAGCACCTCCACTCTTTCGGACTCCAGCATCTTGAACAAAGCCGAACGCTCGCGCGAGTCAATGAGGCGTCCGTCGGCGGTGAGCAATATGTCGCCGTTGCGGAAACCGAGCGACTGTGCCGCAGGTGTGAAATCCATCCCCTCGTAGGCATTCTGATAAGGGATTGTCTTTTCACCCCAATACCACGCTATTCCGGCATAAATGATTATGGCAAGGATAAAGTTGTTGAGCACACCCCCGGTCATCACCAGCAGCCGCTGCCACGCAGGTTTGGTGCGGAACTCCCATGGCTGGGGCGGTTGCGCCATCTGCTCCTTATCCATCGACTCGTCAATCATCCCCGCAATCTTCACATAGCCCCCCAGCGGCACCCAACCTATTCCGTAAGTGGTGTCGCTCTTTTTCGGTTTCCATTTGAACAGCGAGAACCAAGGATTGAAGAAAATATAGAATTTCTCAACCCTTATCTTGAACACCCGTGCCCACATGAAATGCCCCAGCTCGTGAATCACCACAAGCAATGAAAGAGCCATAATAAGCTGCAGGGCCTTAATCCAAAAAGTTTCCATAAATAACTATTTCATAGACAACAGACGGAAAGACAAAAGACAAAAGCGATAATACTTTTATTTCCACCCATCAACGAACACAACAAGACCTTATATTTCCAATTTTTTTCAACCCATTCATCATCTTGTCAACTTCAATTGCAAGACCAACCAACGCATGGGCTTCTGATGATTTATCAGGAAACAATTCCTCGCATAGCAACAACGGTGTTTTCAGTTCGCTCAAAGAACCATGTGCAATTGACAGGAACCGAAGAAATTCCTTATCCGTATACCTCCCCCATGTCCTTCAGCCATATTTGAAGGGAATGAGACTGCCGCACGGCGCATTTGGTCGCACAATCCAAACCGCTCTTCAACGGGCAAAACCCGGCAATAGAGATAAACCCCTTTTGCCAGATTCATGGCCTTGTGCCATACTTGCAGATTGTCCGTAAAACCTCTTTGCATTGGTATTATCGCTTTGGTCTTTTGTCTTTCTATCTTTTGTCTTTCTGTTTGTCCTAAATTAAATTTGACGTGTAAGCCCTTGTCTCCGCATTCAGTCTTATATAATCATCCAACGACGGTTGCGCGATGAACGGCATTTTCTCAAGTGCGGAGGTGATGAGGCGGTAAATGTCGGTGAATCCGATACGCTCACGCAGGAAAGCCGCCACAGCGATTTCGTTGGCAGCATTGATGACACAAGCAGTGGTGCCACCTTTGTCAAGGGCATAATGTCCGAGCGTGACCGCCGGGAAACGTTTGTCGTCAGGCCGCTCAAAAGACAGCTCCGCCATGCGGTCGAGCGTCAGTGGAGAATCGGCCGTGGCAAGGCGCGTAGCGTCACCGAGAGCATAACGGATGGGGAGGCGCATGTCAGGTACACCGAGCTGCGCTTTCACCGCCCCGTCGACAAATTCCACCATGGAGTGCACAATCGACTGCGGATGCACAACCGCCGTAATCTTTTCTGGGGCAATGTCAAACAACCAGCGCGCCTCGATTATCTCGAAAGCCTTGTTGAGCATCGTGGCGGAATCAATCGTGATCTTGGCACCCATCGACCAGTTCGGATGCTTCAGGGCATCTTTCATGGTGGCATATTGCAGTTCCTCCGCATTCTTGCACCGGAACGGCCCCCCGGAAGCAGTTATAATCAACCGTCTCACCCGCGTGGAATCCTCCCCGACGAGACATTGGTAAATCGCCGAATGCTCCGAATCAACCGGCAGCATCCTCGAACGGCTCGTCCGCAAGGCTGCCGTGACAAGTTCTCCGGCCACAACAAGCGTCTCTTTATTGGCAAGGGCAATATCCTTGCCTGCCTCTATGGCACGCATCGTCGGAGCCAGACCGCTATAGCCCACAGTGGCCGTTACCACCGTGTCGAAACATGGCGACTCCATCGCATCGTTGATAGCCTGCTGCCCCGCGGCTGTCTTTATCCCCAGCGGTTCAAGCGCATCACGCAGTTTCCAATACTGCCGTTCATCGGCAATCAAAGCCATCTCCGGCTTCCAGCGTATAGACTGTTGAATCAGCGTATCCACTTTCGTTCCCGCCACGAGCATAGTGGGAACAAACCTGTCGGGATACTCCCCTATCACGTCGAGTGTCTGCGTGCCTATGGAGCCGGTAGACCCCAGCACGGCAATACGTTTTTTCCCCGATTCTATATTTTTCTTAGGTTCACTGACCATTGTTACAACATGAAATGTGGGTTGAAAAACTTTTTATACATTTTTCAACCCACAAATTTATCAATTTTCAGCGAAATGCGAAAACGCCGTCAATAGATGTGGTCCTCACCGCGCAGCTCCTTGGCAGTGATTGCCGGATGGGTCATCTTATGCCATACATAGGCTATATACCCCACAACTACCGGCAGCAGCACCGTCACCCAAGCCATGACACGCAACGTGAACTCCGTTGAAGAGCTGTTGGCAATGGTAAGCGAGCTTTGAGGGTCGGAAATCGATGGCAGATAAGCCGTGTCATTATATCCGCTCACACAGAACAGACATGTCACAACGGCCACAACACCGGCTCCTGCCCACCAGAAACCACCATGGAAACGGGCATCGAAAGCCGTGCGCGCGATACCATATAGAACGGACAGCACACCGAGCAGGAACACCGCGCCAACCCACCAGAGGTCAATGAAATTAAAGAAATATTTATAAGGAACTTTAACAACCTGACCGTCATCAAGAGTGGTATAACCGTCGCTCATGAACAGCGCATATAGAAATGCAAGGAAAAGCAACACAAAAACAGTGCCGTTGAGCAACACTCGCACACGCATAAGCTTGGAAAAATCGGCTTCATGAGAATCCTTTATACCCATTTCAAAAAACAGGGCACCTATTGTGCGGGCGAGAAAGAACACTGCAAAACCCAACAGCAGGCAGCGGAACGAAAAAATCTCATTAAACCCGTGCATAGGATTCCAAGTGGAAATCATAGGCGAACCTGCGTCCAGAATACTTTGGCGGGTAACGGTAAATTCGGCACCGAAGAACTGCATCCCCACGGCAACGCCGAGCAGCACACACCCCACAGCCCCGTTAATCCACAGAAACATATCGTAAGTGGCTGTGCCGAACACATTGCCCGGCTTTGAACGGAACTCATAGCTCACCGCCTGAAGGATGAAGCTCAACAGAATCAACATCCAAAGCCAGTAAGCCCCACCGAAACTCGTGGAATAATAAAGAGGGAACGATGCGAAAAACGCACCCCCGAACACAACCAGAGTAGTGAACGTAAGTTCCCATTTGCGGCCAAGTGCATTGACCATAAGCGACTTTCTGTCGGCATCGCGGGTCGACCATATCATAGTCTGACCACCTTGCACAAAAAGCAGGAACACCAGCAGCCCTGCAAGCAGGGAGATGACGAACCACCAATATATTTGTAATGCTTCCATTGTAGTTGTTAGCTGTTAGTTTTTAGTTATTAGACTATTGCGAGCGGTCATCAGCCGTCAGTATCATCACTTTAGTCTTTCATCAAATCCTTGCGCGTTGCCTTGGCGATTTCGCGGGTCATGATGCTCACCTCCGCAACCATAAGCCCGGCGAACACCACCACGAACATCCAGAAAGTGACCTGCACAGAACTTGCCGATATGGCACTGACAGCCGCACGGGTCGGCAAAAGCCCCTCGATAGTCCACGGCTGGCGACCCATTTCGGCTGTCACCCATCCGGCTTCACTGACAATCCACACCACCGGGATAGTCAGCAATCCGAAGAATGTAACCCATTTGTTCTCAAGCGTCTTTGGTTTCCTATAGCTCAAGAAAAGCATAACGATGAAGAACAACAGCAGATAGCCGCCACCCATCACCATAACGCGGAAAGCATAGAACGTCAGAGCCACCGGCGGAACAGCCTCGTCTACGCTATCGAGATAGCCATAGCCGAAATAGCGGAAATCGGCCTTAAGAGCCTCCGTGGCAGCATCCATTGCTGCCACGTCGCCAGCCTGGCGGGCGGCATCATATTCACGTAAAGCCTGTTGCGCCTGCTTGCCGCGCGCTATGCGCTCGGCATACCCGACGGTGTTGACTGTATCGCCGTCAGCCCCGATGGCGACACCATTTATAATATCGTTGATACCCGGCACAAAACTGCCGGCATCATGGTTGGCAAGTACCGAAAGCCCCTTGGGGATGGAAATCTCTCCCAGGATTGCAGGCTTATCGTCAGTGCGCTCTTTGTCAGGATTAATTATGCCGAATGCCACCAGTCCCTGCCCGCAGCAACCGTCGTAAAGCCCCTCCATAGCCGCAAGCTTCATGGGCTGCACCCTGGCAACCTGCACAGCCGAGCCATCGCCGGTCCATATGGTCAGAACAATACCGGCCAAGCCCACCCATGATGCAATCTTCATTGAATCCTTGGCAAAATCCACATTGCTTTTCTTAAGCAGGAACCAGCAACTTACACCGACCACAAACACCGCACCGAGAACCCAGCCGGAAAGAACCGTGTGGAAGAACTTGTTGACCGCTACAGGCGACAACGCGACATCGGCAAACGACACCATCACATTTCGCATCTGCGCCGGGTCGAACTCCATCCCCACAGGATACTGCATCCATGCGTTCGCTACAAGGATCCAGTAGGCCGACAGGCACACGCCTATGGCCGTCAGCCACGTTGCGGCAAGGTGGAAACGGGGGCTGACCCTGTTCCAGCCAAAGAACATCACCGCTATGAACGTGGACTCAAGGAAAAATGCCACTATCCCCTCTATTGCCAACGGAGCTCCGAATATATCTCCCACGAACCAGGAATAATTGCTCCAGTTCGTTCCGAACTCAAATTCCAGGATAAGCCCGGTAGCCACACCGCAGGCAAAATTGATACCGAACAACAGCATCCAGAATTTGGCCATGCGTTTCCAACGCTCCTTTCCCGTTTTCAGCCATATGCTCTCCATGATACCCACAATCAGCGAAAGGCCGATCGACAAGGGAACAAACAGCCAGTGGACTATGGCAGTGAGAGCAAACTGCCCGCGCGACCAATCGACAGTGCTAAATAAATCCTCCATGTATTGTTAGTTTTTAGTTGTTAGCTATTAGTTTTTAGTTGTTAGCTCTTAGTTGTTAGTTGTTGTTTTTAGCTATTAGTTGTTAGTTTTAATTCCCTTTTCACCCACGCCATGGGTAAGGGCGCGGCGCACGGCATCGGCCCTGTCGGCATCGTTATCATAATTTTCTTGCAAAAGATCAGGGAAAAAGAACAGCCTGAACACTAAAAACAGGATGGCAAGTTTCACGAGGATAATAACCCACAGGCGCTTACCCACGGTCATTCCCCTGAAACCGTCGACATACATCGACACTGCCCTCCCCAAAAACGTGTTCCTGTTCATTTACAACGCACTTTTTTGTTTTGCAAAGTTGATTTTTCGAAGTAACTTTGCCTTTAGAAATTTGCCGATAAAATAGCAAACCGACAAATTTAAACATATTTTCACCAACCCGACAACATTTTACACATATTTTACAACACATCTTATGGCAAGCTGGTTTGAATGCAAAATTCGTTACGATAAAATCCAGGAAAACGGCGCAGTAAAAAAAGTCACCGAACCCTATCTGGTGGATGCGCTTAGCTTCACGGAGGCAGAAGCACGCATAATTGAGGAACAGACACCGTTCATAAGCGGCGAAGTAAACGTTACCGCAGTGAAACGCACCAAGATAAGCGAGATTTTCTGGGATGACTCTGCCGACAAATGGTACCTCGTCAAAGTGGCATTCATCACCATCGACGAGAAAACCGCTGTGGAGAAAAAATCGACATCGCTGATACTCGTGGCCGGGAACGATTTCAAAGGTGCCTATGATAATTTCATGGAAGGAATGAAAGGCACCATGGCCGACTTCGAGATAGTCTCAATCAGCGAAACGCCCCTCATGGACGTTTACCGCGTGAAAGTGAAAGGAGAAAACGCCGACAAGAAAGAATGAGCGCGGCAGCCGACAACCTCACCCGCATACGCGCTTCCATACCGGAGGCTGTCACACTCGTGGCCGTATCGAAATTCCATCCCACCGGGGCTATCATGGATGCCTACGATGCCGGGCAACGGAATTTCGGGGAGAGCCGTGTCCAGGAACTGTCAGCCAAAATGCCGCAGTTGCCTGCCGACATACACTGGCACTTCATCGGCCACCTACAAACCAACAAAGTGCGCCAGTTGCTGCGTTTGCACCCGGCATTAATCGAGAGCGTCGACTCCGAACGCCTTCTTAAGGCAATCGATACAGAAGCTGAAAAGATCGGCATCATCCAAAACGTACTCATGCAGGTGCATGTGGCACAGGAAGAGACCAAAACCGGCTTCCATCCCGATGAACTGCTCGCATATTTCCGTGACCGCAGATTTGAAAACCTGCGCGCCACCCACATATGCGGGATAATGGGAATGGCCACAAACACCGATGACGAATGCCGGATCCGCACCGATTTCGACATGATAGCCGCAACTTTCCGGGAAATCCGTTCGGTCTGTCCCGATCTCCGAGGCTTCGAAACAGTGAGCATGGGCATGAGCGACGACTATCCCACCGCTATCAGATGCGGCTCAAACATGGTGCGCGTAGGGACCGCCATTTTCGGTGCACGCGAATATTGAACTGCCCACAGACATACCCCAACAGCAACCAACCCTATCCCGCCACAGCACAACTTTTTTTGCAGGTGGCGGGATTTTTGACTACTTTTGCATATCCGTGCAATGGTACAATTCCGATTATAACCAACAAATAGAAATACTAACACCTTAAAACTACACTAAGAAACTGCTATGAGTCAAGCTAAAACAAGCTCTAACGGACGCATGATAGCAATCATCGCGATGTTCTTCCTTTTCGCGATGATATCGTTCGTAACCAATCTTGCGGCACCGTTAGGCACAATCTGGAAAAACAACTACGACTGGTCGGGAATGCTGGGCAACATGATGAACTTCCTTGCCTACCTGTTCATGGGAATCCCCGCCGGCAATCTCCTTGTTTCAATCGGATATAAGAAAACAGCCATCTATGCAGTGGTTGTTGGTCTCATCGGTCTTGTGTTGCAATGGCTGTCGGGCATAGTCGGTACAGATACCGCCGTGTTCAACGTAGGCAGCGACGTTGTAACCCTCAACTTCCTCATCTATCTTCTCGGTGCATTCACCTGCGGTTTCTGCGTATGTATGCTCAACACCGTGGTGAACCCCATGCTCAACCTTCTCGGCGGAGGCGGCAACAAGGGTAACCAGCTCGTCCAGACCGGCGGCTCGCTCAACTCCCTCGCAGCCACCTGCACCCCGCTTTTCGTGGGCATGCTCATAGGTGAAGTGACAGCATCCACAACCATGGAGGCCGTGGCTCCGCTTCTGTTCCTCGCGATGGGCATCTTCGTGCTTGCGTTCATCGTAATCAGCGCAGTCTCCATCCCCGAGCCCCACATGCGCAAAGGCGGCATGGCGAAAACGAACCACACCCACAGCCCATGGAGCTTCCGCCACACCGTGCTTGGCGTAATCGGCATCTTCCTTTATGTGGGTATAGAAGTAGGTATCCCCGGTGTGCTCATCTTCTACCTGACTGATGTAACAGGCTCCGTTGCTGTGGCCGGCGGTGTGGCCGCCATCTACTGGCTCCTCATGCTCGTGGGTCGTCTCGTATCAAGCATTATTTCCGGCAAAGTCTCGAGCCGCGCCCAGCTCATCACCGTATCCGTTGCAGGCATCGCACTCGTTTGCGCCGCAATATTCCTCTCCGAATCCATTACAGTATCAATGCCGGCATATAGCGCCAGCGAAGGATTCTCCACCGCACAGGTTCCGGCCAAGGCAATGCTTCTGGTGCTTTGCGGCCTCTGCACATCAGTGATGTGGGGCGGCATCTTCAACCTTGCAGTCGAGGGACTCGGCAAATACACCGCCAAGGCTTCAGGCATCTTCATGATGATGGTTGTGGGCGGCGGCGTTTTGCCCCTCATCCAGAATGCCATCGCCAACAACATCGGCTACATGGCATCCTACTGGCTCGTGGTGGCAGTGTTCTGCTACATGCTCTACTACGGTCTTGTCGGTTCCAGGAATGTGAACACCGACATCCCTGTCGACGACGAGGTGGAAAACGCCGGCTGACCATGAAGCCAGGATAACTTCAGGCTGTCAACAGCTCCCAACAAGCAAAAGCCGCCGGGAATCGCCAACGCGAGGCGGTTCCCGGCGTCGTTTTATAAGCAACATCCGATGATGAATTGTTTATAAGAGTATGATTGAATTTAACCCGAATAAAATTTCATTTTTCATCCCCCAAAAGACCTTCGAGTGAATGAAAGTGAAATTCAAACATACTCTAAGTTGGTCAACAAAACCATTGAATCCAACACAAAACCATAATACATGATGAACAAAGAGATTGTAAACAAGGCAGCCGACACCATCCGTGTGCTCGCCGCTTCCATGGTTGAGAAAGCTAAGTCGGGACACCCCGGCGGAGCCATGGGGGGAGCCGACTTCGTGAACGTGCTCTACTCGCAGTTCCTGGTGACTGACCCCGACAACCCCACCTGGATTGCCCGCGACCGCTTTTTCCTCGACCCCGGCCACATGTCGCCGATGCTCTATTCCGTATTGGCACTCACCGGGAAATACACCATCGAGGAACTGCAGCAATTCCGCCAGTGGGGAAGCGTTTGTCCGGGACACCCTGAAGTGGACCCGGCTCGAGGCGTGGAGAACACCTCCGGCCCTCTCGGCCAAGGCCACACCATGGCTGTGGGATGCGCCATTGCCGAGCGGTTCCTACAAGCACGTTTCGGCGATGTGGCCGCACACAAGACATATGCCTTCATCTCCGACGGCGGCATCCAGGAGGAAATCTCCCAAGGCGCAGGACGCATAGCCGGGTACCTCGGGCTTGCCAACCTCATCATGTTCTACGACAGTAACCGCGTGCAGTTGTCGACAGATGTGGACGCCGTCGACAGAGAGGATGTGGCGATGAAATACCGTGCATGGGGATGGAATGTGCTCGAAGTCGACGGCACCGACCCCATGGCCATCGCCGATTCACTCACAGCGGCCAACAAAGAAACGGAACGCCCCACCCTGATTATCGGGCATACCGTGATGGGCCGCGGAGCCGTGACCGCTACGGGAGAAAATTTCGAGGGGAAATGTTCCACCCACGGCCAGCCATTGAGCAAGTCAGGCGCTGACTATGCCAAGACAATCGAGAACCTCGGTGCCGACCCTGCCGACCCATGGAAGATACCGGCCGATGTCTCGGCCATGTATGCCGAACGAAATGCCACTTTGCGCAAAATTTGCGCCGAACGCCATGCAGCCGAGGCGGAATGGGCCAAAGCAAATCCCGAACTCGCCGCCAAACTCGATGACTACCTCAACGGCAAACTCCCCGAAATCGACTATTCAGCCATCGTTCAGAAAGCCGATGCCGCAACACGCACCGCATCGGCGGCAGTGCTGGAAGTCCTGGCACAGAAAGTCGGCAACATGATTGTATCGAGTGCCGACCTTGCCAATTCCGACAAGACCGAAGCATTCCTCAAGCATACAGGCCCGTTCACCAACGGCGACTTCTCTGGCGCGTTCCTGCACGCAGGCGTTTCGGAACTCACCATGGCGGCAATAATGAACGGCATCGCGTTACACGGCGGACTGATTGGCGCATGTGGAACATTCTTCGTTTTCTCCGACTATATGAAACCGGCCGTGCGCATGGCTGCACTGATGGAACTGCCGGTCAAATATATATGGTCACACGACGCATTCCGTGTAGGAGAGGACGGCCCGACACACGAACCTGTCGAACAGGAAGCGCAGATACGCCTGATGGAAGAGCTGAAGAACCTAAATGGCGAGCCGTCGATGCTCGTGCTACGTCCGGCCGATGCAGTTGAAACATCCGTGGCATGGCAGATGGCAATGGAAAACGACAAGACCCCCACTGCCCTTATCCTGTCGCGCCAGGACGTGAAAGATTTGCCGGCAGCCACAGGCAACCGATTCGAGGAAGCTCAAGGCGCACGCATGGGTGGATATGTGGTCATGGATTCGCCGCACCCCAAGGCGGTGCTTGTTGCCAACGGCTCGGAAGTGTCGCTTCTATGCGATGTAGCCGTGCAACTTGAAGCAGGAGAAATACCATGCCGTGTGGTTTCCGTTCCGTCAATAGGCCTTTTTGAGAGCCAGGACAAGGAATACCGCGACAGCGTAATCCCCTCCGGGGTGCCGGTATTCGGGCTTACAGCCGGCCTCCCTTCCACATTACGCGGAATCGTAGGGCGCGACGGCAAGGTGTTCGGCCTCGACCATTTCGGAGCCTCTGCACCCTACAAGGTCCTTGACGAGAAATTCGGATTCACCACCCGGAATATAGTGGAACAGGTGCTCAAATTCATAGGCAAGTAACCTGCCGAATGCCGCTATATAGTTAAAATCAATGTCCCCGAAAACCATAAATGCGTTTTCGGGGTTATTGATTCATAAGATATGCAAAAAAATGAAGTCATAAGGGCTTTATTGCCTCGGAAGTTAACCGCACCTGTTATTTTGCACATTACAGCCAAATTCCGGGCTCCAAATGTAAAATAATTAAAAAAGATTACTTAACTTTACACCGAATTTTGCATTCACCACTCCCGCAGAGGCAGGAGGTACAATGCCCTTGTTGGCCGACACACCATTGAATCAACCAATTAGGCCGCTGGTCATAATCTACAAACAAGGGAAATACAACAAATAACTTTCATATATATCAACAAAACGTTTTTACTTTATCTATGAAAAAGAGTTCTATCTTAGCATTTGGCTTGGCCTTGCTCGCAGGAAGCGCTGTTGCCCAGAATGCACAGGAAGTAACCTACGTTGAGGATCCCTCGCAGGGCTACCTGTTCAACAAGTTCTCCAGCAACTGGTTCATCCAGGCAGAAGGCGGTGTGGCTGTCGGCTTTACCGACAAAGATTCAAAGCGCAACTTCAGCGACCGTTTCGCACCCGCTGCATCGCTTTATGTAGGCAAATGGTTCTCACCCATCATTGGTGCTCGTCTCGGTGCCGACTTCCTTTCAGTGAAAGGTGTTGGTGAAGGCCTCGGCGCACGCCCCTGGGAAAACCAGGTTGACGGCTTGGACAAAACCAAGATTAACTACGCTGGCCCCGGCTTCGACGTGATGATTAACCTGACCAACTGGTGGTGCGGCTACAAGCCCAACCGCGTTTACAACGCATATTTCTATGCCGGTGGCGCACTCTACTGGCAGATGGCAAAGTTTCCGAAGAACGATGCGGCTACCGAATTTGAATGGAAAGACACCAAGGATAAACTCATTTCTATCCGCGCAGGTATCACACAGGAATTCAACCTCAGCCGTCACTTCGCTCTCGGTCTCGACCTCCGTGCAGTTGCCTTTGACAACCGCTCCGACATGAACCGCAAGACCGCAATCGTAGGCGAGGCCCTCCTTTCCGCAACCTACAAATTCGGGAACACCGAATGGAGCGCACCTGTGGTTCCCGTATGTCCTCCCGCAGAGAACTGCGATGAATACCGCGCACGCCTCCAGGCTGCCGATGCCCGCATCGCCGACCTCGAAGCACAGCTCAAAGCTTGCTTGAGCCGTCCCGTAGAGAAGCAGGTTGTCGTAAAGGCTCCCCTTGCAACCATCTACTACCCCTGCGGTGTTTATCGTCTTACATCTGTTGACCGCAAAGTCCTCAACTCTGTTGCCAACGTGATGAAGGCCGACACTTCCAAGAAATTCACCCTCACCGGCTGGGCCGACAACTACACCGGTACCGACGCAATCAACACCCGTCTCCGTGAAAACCGCGTGAACACCGTTAAGAACCAGCTCGTGAAATACGGTGTCAGCGCTAACCAGCTCAACGCAACCACCAACAACGGTAACCGCGTTGACCTCGGCGACAAGTGCCTCACACTCGACCGCGCCGTTACCATCGAAGTTGCTGAATAATCAACCGAGATGAATGCGGATTGAATCCTTCAGTCCGACACAAATCACAATCGCCCCCGCCAGCCTCACCGGCAAGCGGGGGCGATTCCCATATAACTCCATTAAAAAGATCTGGGACACCCTAAAGTCAGCTCTGTACAGTATTCATCTCTGTACAGCATACCGGGCATTAGCCGATGTAGCTGCATCTTACGTTTTCAACCACCGCTTTTTTACATTGACCGAAAAAAATCGCTATCTTTGCCTAAAATCACAACAACATGAATGTCAAAATAGAACCCGGCTGGAAGCAGGAACTTGCCGCAGAATGGGAAGCCCCCTATTTCCAGACGCTGACACAATTTGTCGCCGGCCGCTACAGAAATGCCACTATATACCCTCCGGGAAGCAAAATCTTCGCCGCATTCGATTCATGTCCGTTCGATGATGTGAAAGTGGTGATTCTCGGACAAGACCTGTATCATGGCCCCGGACAGGCCAACGGGCTGTGCTTCTCTGTCAATCCCGGCATCGACATACCGCCATCGCTACAAAACATATTCAAGGAAATTCATGCCGACACCGGCGCACCTATCCCTGCCGACGGCGACCTCACACGGTGGGCGCGGCAAGGAGTACTGCTGCTAAACGCAACCCTCACCGTAGAAGCCCACCAGGCCGGGTCGCACCAGGGGAAAGGATGGGAAACATTCACCGACCATGCCATAGAGGCATTGTCACGCGACCGCGACAACCTTGTGTTCATCCTTTGGGGAAGCTATGCCAAAAGCAAAGCGCCTTTGATTGACAAGTCCAGGCATCTGGTGCTGACATCGCCCCACCCTTCTCCTCTGTCGGCACACCGGGGGTTCTTTGGCAACCACCATTTTTCACTTGCCAACGACTACCTGTCACGCCATGGCAAAACCCCTGTAATGTGGTAGGCGATGAAAAAGTTTTTATGGTCGCTATCGGTAATAGTGCCGTTCATATGCCATGCACAGGCACCAACCGATGACACACAGACCGGCATATTCAACCCCGATTTCCGCACACTGACCATCGAGGTGGACGGACATAGGCTGGCACCTCCGATTATCACGCTCGGCTCCTCCGACCGCCTCACCATCGGATTCGACCGTCTCGCCGAGGAGCGTGATTACCTGCGATATTCGATATATCATTGCAATGCCGACTGGCGCATTTCCGACATGGCCGATGCAGAAGTGTTCGACGGGTTCAACTATGCCGACATTGAGGAATACGCATTCTCGCGAGGCACGTCAACACACTATGTACACTACACCATAACCCTCCCCAATCAGGAATTTCAGTTCAACCTGTCGGGCAACTACCTGCTGAAAGTCTACCCCGAGGACAATCCCGACGAGACATTGCTCCAGGTGCGGTTCATGGTGTCGGAAAATGCCGTCGGCGTGAACGGCGATGTGACCTCGCGCACCGACATAGGTTATAACGACCGTCACCAGCAGCTCGACCTATCGGTCGACCTCAACCGTTACCCCGTGCGCGACCCATTCAACGACCTGCACATAACCGTGGCACAGAACGGACGTGCCGACAATGCCGTAGTCCTCTCGCATCCTTCACGCATCAACGGCAACAGCCTTGTTTATGAACATCAACGGGAACTGATATTTCCCGCAGGCAATGAATACCGGCGCATGGAGACAGTGCAGATGACCTATCCGGGCATGGGAATAGAATCCATAGACTTCACCCATCCTTATTACCATCATTTCGTGGCAACGGCCACACCGCGCCACTCCAAAAACTATCTGTTCGATTCAACCCAACACGGACGGTTCTTCGTGCGTGAATACAATTCAGCCAGCCCCGATACGGAGGCTGATTATTCGGTGGTGCATTTCACCCTCGACATGCTCCCCGCACCGGGAATGGACATATATCTCGACGGCGATTTCACCCACCGCCGTTTTGATGAAAGCGCCAGGATGCAATATGATGCCGAAAACGGCATATACCACAAAGCCATGTTACTGAAACAGGGTGCCTACAACTACCAGTTCCTTGCCCTCCCACGGGCATCTGACAGGCAACGCACGCCTCAAAAGGCCGTTTTCTTCAACAACGGCACAACCATGGCGGCATCCGCCGCCGAGGTAGAAGGTGATTTCTATCAGACAGTCAACGAATATCTCGTTGCCGTGTACTATCGTGCTCCGGGCGAACGCTACGACCGTCTGCTGGGCTATACCACCCTATTCTCCGGCAGGTAGCAGAAGCAATCGGGGATAAGTTTATTATACCACAAGAGATTGTCCAAAAGATTTTTTGAACAATCTCTTATGTATGAAGTCATTTAGGCTTCCTTTATTCCGCTGCGTCTATCGCTTTGGCTATGTCGGCAAATATTTTCTCGACAGTGCCGGAACCTTTTATGGCGCGATATTTGCCCTCTTTGATATAGTAATCACGCAAAGGGGTTGTGGATTGATGGTAAACATTGAGGCGGTTCTTTATGGTCTCGATATTGTCATCGGCACGCCCGGTTTGCATCCCGCGCTTTATCATACGGTCAATCAGCTCACCCTCCGGGACCTCCAGACCTATAACATGATGAAGCTCCTGCCCGCGACGCTCGAAAAACCGCTTCAAGGCATCAGCCTGCGGCACTGTACGGGGGAATCCGTCGAGGATAACACCATCCTTGGCCTTAGGTTCATGATCGATAATATCCTCAAGGATTTTTATCATCAGCGAATCGGGGATGAGCTGCCCCTGGTTGATATATGTCTTTGCAATCTGGCCAACAGGCGTTTTGCGTGCAATATGGTCGCGCAGCACTTCGCCCGTGGAGATATGGTGCAGACCATACCTCTCAATCAACATTTCACTTTGGGTGCCTTTTCCACTGCCCGGGGCGCCAAAAATAACTATATTCATAATCGCATTTTGTTTATACAATTGCCGCAGAAATGAAAACGGCCACCATTGAATTGTCGCGAAGGCACACACGCCTTCAATCCGCCGGCCTCCAAGGCCAACATGTCAGGTTCCAGGTCTCTAAATAAATCTATCCCTCAATCCACTCAAACTCAACCCGAACGTCAATCGGCGGCCTCCTTCAGAACGTATATGTCCTTGAGGTTACGGGCGAGTCCATCGAGGTCAAGGCCATAGCCTATGATAAATTTCGGCGGAATCGCAAAACCCACATAGTCGGGGGTGACATCGCAACGCAGGCTCTCCGGCTTAAACAGCAATGTGGCAATCTTCACCTGTGCGGGATTCCTGGCCTCCAGGTCATCGACAAGCCGACGGATTGTGTTGCCGGTATCAACTATATCCTCAACCACAATCACAGGACGCCCCGCTATATCTTCGGTAAGCCCCATAACCTCCTTGACAGTTCCAGTAGACGACGTTCCCTCATAGCTTTTCAGGCGGATAAACGTAATCTCGGCATCAGTCTCCACATTCAGAAACAATTCCGATGCAAAAGGAGCGGCTCCGTTGAGCACACACAGGAACAAAGGCTTCTTGCCTGCGAATTCAGCGGTGATTTCCCTCGCCAGTTCTTCAATACGGGCTTGGATTCTCTCTCGGGTGATGTAAGGCTCGAAAGTGAGCCCATTATATGTGACTTGTTTCATCGGGCAAAAATAGTTGTGCAAATTTAAGCAAAATTTCGCCGATTCCCCATCCGATGCCACGAAATATTTTTACGTGCGCGGAGAATTTCTTAATTTTGTGTTTACAAAACGGAGACATCAGCACTCATGCCACCGATGCCGTTGCATCGGCAAATGTCTGTCCGTGCAATAGGATATGAAGCTCTTTACCACAGAAGAAATACGCGCCATCGACCGTCACACCATCGAGCAGGAAGGTGTGGAATCACTCGAACTCATTGAAAGGGTTGCAGAAGGGGTCGCAGATGAAATTTCATCACGGTGGCGTTCTAATAAACCCACAATCGTATTCGCCGGCCCCGGCAACAACGGAGCCGACGCCCTTGCTGCCGCCAGGCTGCTCCATGAGCGCGGTTTCCGCCCCGAGGTGTTCCTGTTCAACATCGGGGGTGACAAACTCTCGCCCGACTGCACAGCCTCACGCGACCGTATGCTCGCCGAAGTTCCCGACATCGCGTTCTGCGAAGTGCAGAGCCGCTTCTCGATGCCCAAAATCACCGCCAACCACCTGGTAATTGACGGGCTTTTCGGGTCGGGACTGCGTGAGGAACTTCAAGGCGGCTTCAAATCGCTGGTTCAGTATATCAACGACGAGAACGCCACCGTAGTGTCAATCGACATCCCCTCGGGTATGTTCGGCGACTGGAACCCGCAGATTGTGAACCGCAACACCATCCATGCGACACTGACTCTCGCCATCCAGTTCCCGCGCATCAGCTTTTTTCTCCCCGACAACGCAGAGCTGATTGGCGAATGGAAAGTGCTCGACATCGGCTTGAGCGAACGTGCCATCGCAGCATCACCGGCAAATTTCTGCCTCGTGGAGCAACGCGACGTACACCGCCGCCTGCGCCACCGCAAGGATTTTGCATCCAAAGCCGACTTCGGTTCGGGGGTGCTCTATGCCGGAAGCTATGGGATGATGGGTGCGGCAATCCTTGCCGCCAAAGGGGCGCTTCGCGGCGGTATGGGGAAACTCACCGTCAATGCACCCAAATGCGGCTACCAGATTCTGCAATCAGCTGTTCCAGAAGCTCTCTACCGCCACAACCGTGGGGAACTCAACATAGTCGACATCCATCCCGAGCGCGATTTCAGTGCCATAGCAGTAGGCCCGGGCATAGGCACCAACGAACTGACGGTAAAAGCCATGGAGGATTTCCTGGCTTCCACCAACCAGCCTGTGATTCTCGATGCCGACGCACTCAACTGCATAGCCCTCAAGCCTGCAATGCTCAACACCATACCGGTGCTGTCGATTCTGACCCCACATGCCGGGGAATTCGACCGCCTGTTCGGCCCGCAGCCATCGGCGGAAGCCCGCTTGCGCAAAGCGATAGAAATGGCCAAATACTATAACGTGCTGATAATCCTCAAAGGACACTACACGGCCATAGTGCGCCCCGACGGCAAAGTCTACTTCAATTCATCGGGCTGCTCCGCAATGGCAACACCCGGAAGCGGCGATGTGCTCACCGGGGTGCTGCTGTCGATGCTCGCACAAGGTTACCCGGCAGAACTCGCATCGTTCATCGCCGTCTATATCCACGGCCTCGCAGGCGAAATGGCGGCAGCCGAACACGGCGAATACGGTGTCACCGCAGGCGACATAGCCGCCAACATAGGCAGGGCCATCAAAGAAACAATGAAATAGCCCGCCGCATCTCTTCAAACGAACAAACCAACCGAACTTTCATGGGAAACTTCAAAACACTCCAGCGAATCGCTCTATGCGCCGCAGCACTGGCAACTGCGGCAACCGCCGATGCACAATCCACCCAACGCCTCGCGGCAACAAAAGCCAACGATTACGCATTGGTCTACTCGCTGCCAACGACACGCCTGGCCGTTACCCTCGAGGCGCAGATTACCGTCAAGAAGCCCGGCGAGTTCTATAAATACGCGAAAAAATATCTCAACATCGACAACCCCATAACGAAGGAGAGCCGCACCGCCACATTGAAGTCGGCAACGGTGGGCACATTCGGCGTACCCGACACGGAAGAGCGTTATGCCGTGCAATTCAAAAACGGCACAGCACCCTACATGCTGTTGTCGGCCGACAACCTGCCGCTGGCAATCAACACTGAAAAAACGCTGAAAGCCGCTCCCGTCATCCTCCCTGAAGCCACACCCGCGCCTCCCACCCCCCTGGAGACTCCGGCGGCACGCCAGGTGGTCAGCGAGGAGATGATGCAGAGCCAGTCGACCGCCAAACGCGCCGAACTTGCCGCAGCAGCAATCTTCGCAATCCGCCAGACACGCAGCGACCTCATCACCGGGCAGGCCGACCAGACACCCCCCGACGGCAAATCGCTCCAGCTGATGCTCGACAACCTTGAGGCGCAGGAACAGGCACTCATGGCTATGTTCGTAGGAACGACAGCCGTGTCGACCGACGTGGCCACATTCAACGTCACCGCCGATGATAACATCTCCCGCATGGTGGTGGCACGCATATCCCCCATCGATGGTATTGTCGATGCCGGCGACCTTTCGGGCGCACCCGTCTATCTCGACCTCACGGTGACCTCACGCGGAGAAATGCCCGTCAACGACAAAGGAGAGGAACTGCCGTTCCCCAAGAACGGGCTTGCCTACCGGATTCCCGGCAGAGCCAACGTAAAAATCACCTTCGACGACAAAATCTATTTTGAGGAAGACGAGGAGATGGCGCAGTTCGGCATAGTCTACGGCCTTGCCCCCAACTCCTTCACCGACCGCAAAGCCCCCATCTTCGTAATCTTCGACCCCGCCACCGGCGCAATCGCCACCCACTCGGTCTACGCCAGCCTCATCGACATGTTCGAGAAAGGGGAAATCTC
>WSMN01000085.1:0-3646 GCA_013316535.1 Muribaculaceae bacterium
CGGGCAGGGTAGTTTATCACGCGTCGCAACGCTTCGTCGTCGTTCGGATTTGTGGCGAGGCGGAAATACGCTATGGCATCCTTCACTTCTTTACGTTGATAGAAGGACAGGCCGCCATAAATTCGGTAGGAGATGTTGCGTTTGCGCAGTGATTCCTCCAGTCGTCGGCTCTGCGCGTTGGTGCGGTAGAGTATGGCGAAGTCATCGAGGCTGTCGTGGGTGTCGCGTTGCAGCCGCGCTATGCGGTTTGCCACGAGAAACGCTTCCTCGAAGTCGGTCGAGCAGTTGATAACCTCTATGCGCTGCCCTGCATCGTTGGTGGAGAACACCTGTTTGCGTATTTGCTCGCTGTTTTTTTCGATGAGTGAGTTTGCGGCCTCAACAATGTTGCGTGTCGAACGGTAGTTCTGTTCGAGCTTGAAGATGCGCAGGGTGGGGTAGGCGTTCTTGAGGTTCAGTATGTTCTTTATGTTCGCGCCACGGAAAGAGTAGATGCTTTGTGCGTCGTCGCCAACCATGGTGAGGCTGTTGCTGTCGCGGCACAGTTCCGAGACGATGCAGTGCTGCGCGAAGTTGGTATCCTGGTACTCGTCGACCAGTACGTATCGGAAAAACTCCTGATAGTGGCGGAGTATGCCGGGGTTATCGCGGAGCAGTACATTTGTGTAATATAGCAGGTCGTCGAAGTCCATGGCTCCGGCCACGAAGCAGCGGTGGCGATAAATGCGGTAGATTTCATTGGTGAGCGGACGGCGTGCGCGGCGGTCAGCTTCCATCAGGCCTTTGTCCTCGGCATAGCGTTGCGGGCTTATCAAGGCGTTTTTTGCCATTGAGATTGCGCTCTGAACGGTCGACGGCTTATAGAGCTTGTCATCGAGCTGCATGTCCTTGATAATGGTCTTTATCAGAGCCTTGGAGTCGGCTGCATCGTAGATGGTGAACGACGGCTTGAATCCGAGGCGGTCGGCATGGCTTCGGAGTATACGTGCGAAAATGGAGTGGAATGTTCCCATCCATAAACGATTGGCAATCCCTGCACCCACAAGCCGCTGGATGCGTTCTCGCATCTCGCGTGCAGCCTTGTTGGTGAAAGTCAGTGCCACGATGCGGTATGGCTCGTAGCCGTGGGCAAGCAGGTGCACTATCTTATATGTCAGCACCCTGGTTTTCCCGGAGCCTGCCCCGGCTATTACAAGTTGCGGGCCTCCGAGATATTCCACGGCCTGGCGTTGCTGCGGATTCAGCTGCGACAGATAATCTTCCATTCGTCAGATGAATTTGTTAAGTGCCGGGTTGTAGACGTAACCGATAGCCGCAAGTTTTGCTTTCAGTTTGCCGGCTTCCACATTGAGGTCATCGCACAAAGCGTCGAGTGACGGGTAATCATCGCGCAATTTTGTGTTTATGAAACTCAATAGGATTATAGGGTCGTGGGGTAGTGTATCGAATGTCATGTCGTATGGGTAATAGACTACAAAATTAGGCATAAAATAGGAAAGTTTTCGTTACCTTTGCAGTGAAATTCGGGCGTTGTATGTGAAAACGCCCTTTTTTATTTAGTCAAGTTGTCTGGCGGTATCTGTTAAATTCCGGCGTTTAAAGGTATAGTGGTGAATCCGGTGTTTAGCTAACCGCAGATTGAACGCCTTTTTAGCAACTGTAGACACAGATATGTTTTCTATTGACCGTTTTGCCGAGACCATAGAGAAGGCCATTGCCTCGATTGACTATCCTTTGCATCCGGCGGGATTGTATGCCCCTGTCCGCTACACCCTTGAGGGTGGTGGCAAACGTGTGCGCCAGGTATTGCTGATGGCTTCGGCAGAAGCTTTCGGAAAAGAAGCCGGGGAGGTGATAAGCCAGGCACTGGGCATTGAGATGTTCCATAATTTCACATTGCTGCACGATGATGTGATGGATAACGCTGATGTGAGGCGCGGTCGTCCCACTGTCCACCGGCGATGGAACAGTTCGGCGGCCATTCTCTCGGGTGATGCCATGCTCACTATGGCAACGCAGCTTGTTGCCAAGTGTCCGGCGGATGAACTGGAGGGGGTGCTGGCTTTGTTCAATGCCACGGCGATGGAGATTTATGAGGGGCAGCAGCTCGACATGGATTTCGAGAGCCGCGATGATGTGACGGTGGAGGAATACATGGAGATGATCCGCCTGAAAACATCGGTGCTTCTGGCATGTGCGTGCCGAATGGGGGCTATGCTTGCCGGTGCCGACAGCGGGGCGTGTGACGCGATGTACCGCTATGGCGAGTTGCTGGGGCTGGCGTTCCAGTTGCAGGACGATTACCTCGACACATATGGTGACCCCGCGCTTTTCGGCAAGGAAATCGGGGGGGACATAATCAACGAAAAGAAGACATGGCTGTGGATTACTGCCATGTCTAAACGCCAGGACGAGATGCAACGGATTCTCGATAAAAAACTTACGGATTATCTTAAGATAAGTGAGATTAAAAAGATATACGACGAACTGGGGCTGCCTGACAGGTCGCATGAACTGATTGAAAGTTATGCTTCGCAGGCAGTTGCAGCGATTGATTCGGTGCCTATGGGGGCTGATGCCCGGGCATTTTTCACTTCCCTCGCAAAAAAATCAACCACACGCAGCAATTGACGATGGAATTTATTGACACTCACACGCATCTTAGCGACGAGGCATTTGAAAACGGCGGTGACGATATGGTAAGGAAGGCCATTGAGGCAGGTGTGGTGATGATGATTCTGCCCGGCACTTCACTCGATGAGATGGGTGCCATGAAATCTCTTGCCGCCAGATTCCCTGAAAATCTGCGTATGTTCGTGGGATTGCATCCCACTGAACTGACTGATAATCCCGACGGAGCCATTGCCGTTGTGCGCCGGGAACTGGAGAGCTGCATCCGTTATGTCGGGGTGGGAGAAATCGGCATTGACCTGCATGAGGATGCCGCAGGACGTGAAAAACAGATGCGTGCTTTCGATGCGCAGTGCCGCCTTGCGCTCGAATTCGGGTTGCCTATAAACATCCATTGCCGTGACGGATTGGACGAGACTTTGGAAGTGCTGGCCGGTTTGCCGGAAACGCCTCGTGGTGCGTTCCATTGTTTCGGTGGCACCGCGGATGACGTTGAAAGAATCCGCCGGGTGGGTGATTTCTATTTCGGCATAAACGGAATTGTCACTTTTAAAAATTCCGGTTTGCGTGAAACCTTGCCCGCAATAGGGCTTGAAAGAATCGTCCTTGAGACGGATGCACCTTATCTTGCACCTACCCCGTATCGTGGCAAACGCAATGACAGCAGTTTCATCCCGCTTATTGCTGCGCAGGTGGCGCAGACATTGGGGAAATCGGTTGAGGACGTGGCTGTGGTCACTACGGCATCAGCGCGCAATCTTTATTCGCTGGCATAGCCTTGTTAACCATTTTTTGCATTTTATTCCGAAACGGCTCTTCCAACGGACGGTTTCGGGTTTGGTGCGCTTGTTGTTGCGTCGATTTGTAGGGCGTATTGTCAAAATGGGTTGTTGAATGGCATGGCGCGGATATTAGCCTTGTTAAAATAATTTCACATGCACATGTGGGCTGGATTGTGTAACTTTGTAGTGAATTATCAATCATACGTTTCAACATTTCCAATGCGTTGAAGTTG
>WSMN01000085.1:3745-7345 GCA_013316535.1 Muribaculaceae bacterium
TTGTGTAACATGCTGGACGGAAGTGCATTGAAAATGAGGATTTGCAAAATTTTCCATAACGCAATACATAAAGACTTACACTCATGAAAAAGAACGCACTTCAAAAAGCACGTGCGGCATATCAGCCCAAGTTGCCTATTGTGCTGACGGGAGCTGTAAAGGCCGTGGAAGGCGATGCCACCCAGTCGGTTGCCGACCAGGAAGCCATCAAGCAATTGTTTCCCAACACCTATGGCCTTCCCGAACTTAAATTTGAAAAGAACACGGTTCCCACTCCGTCGAAACCGATGAACGTGGGTGTGATTCTGTCGGGTGGCCAGGCTCCCGGCGGGCATAATGTTATTTGCGGCCTTTTCGACGGCATCAAGAAAGTGCACCGCGACAGCCGTCTTTATGGCTTCCTGATGGGGCCCGGCGGTTTTGTTGACCATCAGTATGTTGAACTGACATCGGCTGTCATTGACGAATTCCGTAATACAGGTGGTTTTGATATAATCGGTTCCGGGCGTACGAAACTCGAGAACAAGGAGCAGTTCGACAAGGGGCTTGAAATCCTGAAGGAACTCGACATCAAGGCACTTGTTATCATCGGTGGCGACGATTCCAACACAAATGCCGCTGTGCTCGCCGAATACTATAAGAGCATAAACGCAGGTGTGCAGGTTATCGGCTGTCCCAAAACAATCGATGGCGACCTTAAGAACGATGTGATAGAGACTTCATTCGGTTTCGACACAGCCACCAAGGTTTATTCGGAGGTAATCGGCAACATCCAGCGCGACTGCAACTCGGCTAAGAAATATTATCATTTCATCAAGCTCATGGGGCGTTCGGCAAGTCACATCGCTCTCGAATGCGCCCTCCAGTGCCAGCCCAATATCTGCATCATTTCAGAGGAGGTTGAGCAAAAGGATATGACACTCGACCAGGTGGTTGGCTATATCGCCGATATCGTGGCTGAACGCGCAAAGCGCGGCATGAACTTCGGAACGGTGCTTATCCCTGAAGGCCTTATCGAGTTCATCCCTGCCATGAAGCGTCTTATCGCTGAGCTTAACGACCTTTTGGCCAAAAACGGTGCTGAATTTGCAGCTGTGGCAGCCGCTGACCAGCGTCAATATATCATCGACCACCTGTCGGCTGATAATGCTGCCGTATATGAATCTCTGCCCGAAGGTGTGGCACGCCAGCTCAGCCTCGACCGTGACCCCCACGGCAATGTGCAGGTTTCGCTGATCGAAACAGAAAAGCTCCTTTCGGAAATGGTGGGCAAGCGTCTTGCCAAGATGAAAGAGGAGGGTAAATATGACGGCAAGTTTGCCGCACTTCATCATTTCTTCGGTTATGAAGGACGCTGTGCTGACCCGTCGAACTTCGATGCCGACTATTGCTATGCCCTCGGGTTCAACGCCGCATGCCTTATCCGCAGCGGGGTGACCGGCTACATGTCATCGGTGCGTAATCTCACAAAACCTTCGGTTCAGTGGGTTGCCGGTGGTATACCCATCACCATGATGATGAACATGGAACGTCGTCATGGTGCCATGAAGCCTGTCATACAGAAGGCTTTGGTTCTGCTTGACGGGGCACCGTTCTTGAAATTCGCTTCCAAGCGCGATGACTGGGCATATAACACATGCTATATCTATCCCGGCCCCATTCAGTATTTCGGCCCGGCGGAAGTGTGCGACCAGCCTACCCTCACGCTCAAATATGAGCATCAGGGCAAGTGAGGGATAATAATCCATAAGTGATATTGAAAAGAGGATGCTTCAGGTTATGTGCCTGTGGTATCCTCTTTTGTTTTGCCGCAGCCATGAAAATGAGAATATATCTGTTCGGATTATTGTTGGCGGCCATGTTGCCGGTCAGCTTCGCTGTGTATGCCTGGGAGGTGCCTGATTGCTGGAAAGGTGTTGCCGGTGAGGCGTTGAAACGTGCTGTGGAGCGTGACTGCCGCCCTGTAGCATCGGTTTCATCTTTTGCCGGAGAGAACGGCTATTGGGCTGTTGTGAGGCAGAGTGACATTTCTGCCGACGGCCAGAGCTATCTCAACCGCTTTTCGGGGGATGTTCTGCGGTGGCCTCCGTCGCTTACGGAAGGTCCTGAAGAGATGGTGCTTGTCAATGTGATTCCCTGGGAATGGTGGGATGCCCGGTCGGGATGGCAAACCGATGTCAAAGGAGATTTATATAATCTTGTTCCCGCTCTACCATGGATTGAGGAGATAAAGGGACATTATGCACCGGGAACAGTTACCGATGCTTCGTTTGATAACGGCTACTGGAAATCGGGTACCGGCATGTTCGGCGGCGCTGTTCGTCATCTGTGGCAGCCACCCAAAGGCTATGAAGGGGATGTGGCGCGGGTGGTGTTCTATTTGTTTTCCGTTTACCCCGAGGGTGTGGCCGCTTTCGGCCACGGCGGGGCATTATATGGTTCAGATGATTATTATCCGGGATTGAGCGATGCTGCTGTGCGCCAGCTTTTGGTTTGGCATAGGGGCGACCCTCCTGATGACCTTGAAAAACGCCGGAATGCCATTTACTGCTCTCACCAAGGAAATGTCAATCCTTTTGTGGAAGTGCCCGAACTGGCAGAGTTCCTTTGGGGCGATAAAAAGGGGATGCCATTCAGTGTATCCGGCACAATGGCCCCGGAGGCATCGTTGAAGGCGGTTTATTCAATTGAAGAACCGCGTATAAATTTGCGGTCGGAGCATGTGCCGCCCGATGCGCGCTGGAGTGTGGATGGGGCAGTTGTGTCGCAGCCGTTTCTTGTTCCTGCTGAATTGGGTGCCGGGGTGTATGAATTGCGATTTGAGAGTGCGGAATGCCGTGGACAGATTCTTATACAAATTGTCAGGTGAGTGAATGATGATAAGAGGCATTTTGAATAAAGGTTCGATAGTTTACGTGTTTGCCCTGATTTGTTACTATCCGATAGTTGTGTCATCGTGTCGAGGACATGAAGATGAACTCCATGAGGCGGTTCGCCCTTATTGCGAGAAATCGTCTGTTGTGGTTGCGGTAGGGGAAACGATTCATAACCGGGTTCTTGACGCATCGGTTGTGGAGGTGGTGTCTTTCTCGGACATAGTGGATGTTTCGGTTGTCGGCACTGTTATGAATGTGACGGGGTTGGCATCTGGAGACGGAATGATACTGCTATCTGCTGACGGGCAGCGTTTGCAATGCCGTGTGACGGTGATGGACGTTCGGCCTGACAGGCCACAGCCGGAATCGCCTGAAGAGATTGCTGCCCAACTGGCTGATGCTTCGCCGCGTTTTTCGATTGGGAAACGGATTTTTGCCTATGGTAGTGTGGGCAACCTGTTTTCGTTGTCATCTGACGGACGGTGTGTTTCGGCGGCTTCCCTTGTGACCGGTGAAAATGCGTCGGTTGTTATGGAGAAGCCTTTGGGTGATATGGGTACCGGCAAAATGGGTTCTGTTAATTTTTCGATGAATGACAATAATCTTGTGATGAAATCATATGAGGTGGCCGGAGCAGATGTTAACGCAACATGGATTCACGGGGTTACAGACAGGGGAGAGGCCATATGGGTTGTCATTCCCCGAGGTTTTTTCGATTAGCGGG
>WSMN01000086.1 GCA_013316535.1 Muribaculaceae bacterium
GAAGGTTTTGGAATCCCAGTCGCCTGTGGTCTTGGTTGCATGCCATGTTGCGTAGCTTCCGAGGTCGCGTACATAGTAGATTTTTGCTTTAAGTTCCTTGTGCTTTAGCGCCGGCACCATTATGGTGATTTCCTTGCCCATTGTCATTTCAGGGAGGAATTCTTCGCGCACATTGAATGTCACCCATTTGTCGTCGATGCGGAGCACGTTCATTATCGGTGCGCCGAGTGACACGAGCTCTCCCACGTGAGGAAAGATCACATCAATCTGTCCGTCGCAGGGGGCGGTGAGATATTGGTCCTCGAGCACGGCTTCTACTTCTGAAACTCCGGCGCGTGCGGCTCCGACCATGGCTCGTGCGCTTGCCTTGTCTTCGCTCTGCGCTCCCTGCCGTGCCATTTCATATTGGCTTTTGGCTGCCGAAGATGCTGCAACTGCGGCATCGTAGGCTGCCTTGGCTTCATCTCTCTTCTGCTCCGACATGACCCCCTCCTGGTAAAGGTTTTCCATGCGGTTATAGGTTTTCTTGGTTATTTCGACAGCGGCTTTGGCCTGTTGCCACATATCGTAGGCACTCTGGATAATCTGGCTGCGTGTGCCGGCATCCACTTTTTGGTTCATTGCCTGTGCCGCCTCTTCCATGCTGCGGGCTTGCTGCAGTTTGGCTTCGACAAGCGATGAGTGGATATGGACCAGAGTGTCGCCCGCTTTCACCATATCGCCTTCCTTGACGTAGAAATCGACCACACGTCCCGGGAGCTTGCCCGAAACGCGTACGGAGGTCGCCTCGGCCTGCCCCTCGATTATTTCCGCAGGTTTGTTAAGAAACAGAAATCCTATAATCGCCAGCGCGGCGACAACAATCACAATGGCACCCAAGGCCGACATCAGTTTACGGTTTTCTTTTTTCTCTTCGGGTGTGAGCTGCTCGAGATTAGCCATGATTATATTTTTTAGTTATTAGTCGTCAGTTTTTAGTTGTTAGAAGGTTTGCTTCTTTTCTCACGTCACACTTCTTACTTCTTACAACCTCAATACCCCAGCGTGCCGAGGGATTTGGAGAGATAGACATCGCAAAGCTGCACGTCAATCATCGCATCGATGTTTTCGGAATGAGCCTTGAGCCAGGCGGTCTGTGCGGCCATTACGTCGTCAGCGGTCATCACTCCCTCGCGGAAGCCAAGTGTGGCGGAGCGGAGGTTCTCTTGAGCCTTGTTGAGGTTGGTCTCGGTCATCAGGTAGGTCTTGACTGCTTCTTGGGCTTTATAGGCGGCTTGATTCACCTGTAGTTCCACCTTTTCGCGGGCATCCTGAAGCTGGAGTTTCATTATGGTCTCGTCGGAAGCGGCGGCACGGTATTTGTTGTAGTTGCCACCCCAGTGCCAAAGGGGAATCTTCACCATTACTCCCACGGAGAACGCTCCGTCGAAACGTTTTTTAAATCCGTTGAACATATTGGGGTTGCTGAACGAATAGGTCCCGATGAGAGCCACGTTGGGCAGCATGTCCGACATGGCAACGCGTTTCTGCTGGCCGGCTGCGCGTGTGGCAAGTTCGAGTGCCTGCAGGTCGGGGCGGTTGGCATAGACCTGTTCCATGTCGTAGTGGGTTGCGATATCGGCCTTGGGATTTATTTCGGTGCACCCCTCGTCGGCAACGTTCATGGAGGCATCGACTGGCAGTCCGCAAATCTGTGCAAGAGCCATGCGGCTTAGCGACAGACCGTTCTCCACCTTCAGCAGGTCAACGTTTGCCTCGTTGAGCTTGACATCCACACTAAGAAGGTCGCTGCGTGTGGCCACACCCTGGTCGAGCATCAGCCTGACATTTCGGGAGAGCGTGTCGAGCAGATTCACGTAGCTTCTGGCGAGTTCATGTTTGGCATGGAGCGATACCACCGTCCAATAGGCGGCATCAACGGCGTAGATCACATTCTGCGCTTCGTTGTGCTGCAATGCCAGTGATGCTTCCTTGTTTATGTCGGCCAGTTTGTTCATGGCTACAATCTTGCCTCCCATGTAGATGGGCTGGGTCAGTGTGACTGCTCCGAAGAACACGTTGTGGATGTCATATTCCATCGCCTCCTTGGGGATCAGTGCCACCTCCGAGGGGATTGGCTTTCCGTCGGGGGTGAGGATCGGTTCATGGGTATAGGGGTTGGTAACCACGTTGAACTGATAGCTCTGTGTTGCGAGGTCGAAACTCTTGGTCGGCAACAGCTGGTCGCTGTCGAAAATGGATAGTTTCTTTTGGTTATAAGTGTATCCCCCCGCGAAATCAAGTGCGGGAAGATAGGCGGCGAATGCCTCTTTTTTCATGTAACCTGCCTGGCGCACTTTTTCGGCTTTTACCATCATTTCCTTGTTGTTGGTCAGAGCCATACGCCGGCATGAATCGAGGGAATATACATCGGCTTTGGGCGAGGGGGCTGCCAGTGCGCCCATCGCCGCAAGAGCCATGATGAAGTGTCGTGTACTCATAAGCGGGAGTTGAAACTATTGCATATAATACAACCTTTTGGAAGTTAAAAAGGTTTCTAGAAATCCCGAAAGGTTAATCGCGATGCAAATTTAGTTAAAAACTCTGCCCGAAATATGTCATATGCTCCAATTGTTGGATTATTGGATGGAATTTTCATTGGCATGGACGGAGGTTTATATGCCGATGAGGTTGCGGATAATGGTCCAGACTATGATGGTGACTGCAATGAAGGTCAGGGCGAACGGGGAGGTGATGTGTGAGTGCAGCCGGTGCATTGAAGGGCGGTCGGGGTAGAGCCATCCGGTGCCGAGCAGCGCGAGGTAAACAACGGCGAACGGGATGAGGAGGTTGGATTCGATTGCACGGATGATGTCGCCGTGGAGTAGTGCCAGGAGGGCGCGTTGGCTCCCGCAGCCGGGGCAATCCCATCCTGTAGCCCATTTGAACAGACATCGGGGCATGATGCCTGTGAGACGTACGGCAAGCAGGTAGAACGACATCAGAGCCGCTGCAGCCACGATGGCCACGGCGGCTCTGACGATACGTTGTTTAGGAGGCATGTTGAATATCGGTGTAATGCCCCTCGGGTTACTGGAACATGCCCATCACGGCAATCTGGAACGGCCAGCTAACGGCACCGAGCACAATGGAGGCGATGATGAACCATTGGGCGAGTTCGGAGTAGCGTTTGGATTTGGCCAGGTCGCCTTTGTAGTAGGCGCTTTTGGTCATGGAGGCGAAGATAATGGCCGGAATTCCCACTATGGTGCAGCAAAGGAGCGTTGAGATAATCGACCATGCTATATATGCCGGTGGACATGGCTCTGTCGGCTGTGCCGCAACGGAGGCTGACGGGGCTGCTTGCTGAACCGGCTGGTAGGCTGGTTGCACCACTGTTTCCTCGTGGCGGTTTTCCTCTGCCATCGGTTCGACAGCCAGGGTTTGACGGCGTGCTTCCTCTTCCTGTTGCTGCAGCATGGCTGCACGACGCTCGGCTTCCTCGGCTTGCAGGCGCCGTTCTTCATCGCGGCGTGCCTGTTCTACGAGTTCCTGGCGAGCCTGCGCCTCTGCGATGGAGCGTTGCTCCAGACATTGCATTATTTCGGGGATGTTGGCCGCGCGTGTCCAGTCGGGCAAACCTTCATACCATACGAGGGTGTCGGGTGTAAGGCCTGTATCGACCAGTTGCTGTGCGCTGAACGGGCCTGCATGGCGGTCTTCAACTATAATCCAGTATTTCATAGGGAGGTTAGAAGTCGTGGGAAGTCAGAAGCGAGAGGTGAGAAGTCAGAAGCAAAACTTCGAATAACCAAAAACTAATGACTAATAACTACAAACTATTCTCGCTTTTGTCTTTGTATTAAAAATACTTTGTCTCGGTACCCCAGATTGCGGAGAGGAGGTTGTTGGCCAGGCCGCTGGCACCGATGCGGAAGTATTCGTTAGTGAGCCACTTCTCGCCGAGGATTTCTTTAACTATGCAGTAGTAGCCTACTGCATCCTCGGGGGTTCGCACGCCTCCTGCGGGTTTGAATCCCACCATGTTGCCGGTCTTTTCGTAATATTCCTTTATGCAGGAACACATCACGTAGGCTGCCTCGAGGCTTGCCCCGGGATATTCCTTTCCTGTGGATGTCTTGATGAAGTCGGCTCCGGAATACATCGCCAGCACAGATGCGGCCTTGATGTTGGCTGCGGTCTTGAGCGCGCCTGTCTCCAGGATTACTTTGAGGCGGGCATCGCGGCAGGAGTGCTTGAGTTCTGAAATCTCGTCGCACACCTCTTCATAGTCTCCGTCGAGGAAATTGCCGAGGTTGAGCACAATGTCGATTTCATCGGCGCCACCTTCCACGGCGAGTGCCGTCTCTGCAACTTTCACTTCGATGAAGCTTTGTGACGAAGGGAAGCATCCGCTCACACACGCTATGTCGACGGAGCTTACATCCAGCACAGTGCGCACCACCTGGGCGAAGTTGGGGTAGACGCAGATTGCGGCCACGTTCTTCATTTCGGGGTGCTCCTCGTCGAAGCGGTTGACGCGCTCGGTGAAGTCGGCCACGCTGCTTGGAGAATCGGTGGAGCGCAGTGTGGTGAGGTCTATGCAGTTGAAGAGGAGCTTGTAGACCTCTTCATTCATGTTTTCCTTGAGATGGTCGGTAAGGATTTTGTCGACAGCGGCTTTCACTGCAACGTCATCGGAAAGCACGTTGCTCTCGGCTATTGCCTGGTTGTATTTGTCGGTTGCCATTTTTTTGGAGTTTAAGGTTTTTGTGGCGTTGTTTTAGACAATCTCTTAAAGAACCTCGAGGTCGCCGTTGTGGATTTCGTGCCAGGGCAGGCCTTGCACGGAGAGTTGTTCCATGAAGGGGTCGGGGTCAAATTCTTCAACGTTGTGCACGCCAGGTTTGTTCCATTTGCCTGTAAGGAACATCATTGCCCCTATCATTGCCGGAACGCCGGTGGTGTAGCTAACGGCTTGCATACCGGTTTCGCGGTAGGCGGCTTCGTGTGAGCAGTTGTTGTAGATGTAGTAGGTTGCCGGTTCGCCGTTCTTGTCTTTGCCGGAGATGCGGCATCCGATAGATGTTTCGCCGGTATAGTTCTCTCCGAGTTCCTGCGGGTCGGGGAGAACGGCCTTGAGGAACTGAAGGGGCACGATTTTTTGGCCGTTGTAGTCTATTTCATCGATCCGTGCCATACCTATGTCCTGGATTACCCGCAGGTGGGTGAGGTATTCTTGCCCGAATGTCATCCAGAAACGTGCCTGGCGTATGGAGGGGAAGTTCTGCACGAGCGATTCCAGTTCTTCGTGATAGAGGAGGTAGCTGTCGCGCGGGCCGATGTTAGGGTAGTTCAGCTCTTTGTGGAACTCCAGCGGTTTGGTGGTCACCCACTCCCCGTTGAGCCAGTAGCGTCCGTTCTGTGTGATTTCGCGGATGTTGATTTCGGGGTTGAAGTTGGTGGCGAAAGCCTTGCCGTGGTTCCCGGCGTTGCAGTCGACGATATCGAGTGTCTCCATTGCCGAGAAGTAGTGTCTGGCGGCATAAGCTGTGAACACACCTGAAACCCCCGGGTCGAACCCGCACCCCAGGATTGCCGTCAGCCCCGCTTTCTCGAAGCGTTCGCGGTAGGCCCATTGCCAGGAATATTCGAAATGCGCCACGTCGCGCGGTTCGTAATTGGCGGTGTCGAGGTAGTTCACGCCGCATTCGAGGCATGCATCCATGATTGTGAGGTCCTGATAGGGGAGAGCCACGTTAATCACCATTTCCGGCTTGTGTCGGCGGAAAAGTTCGCACAGTTGCTCCACGCTGTCGGCGTCCACGCTGTCGGTGGTGATTGCCGGAAGGGCGCGTCCCTCCTTTTTAGCGGCCTCGGCTATTGCGGCTGCAAGTGCGTCGCATTTTTCGCGGCGGCGCGATGCGATTACTATCTCGCTGAACACTCCAGGGTTCTGGGCGCACTTGTGGGCTACCACGCTGCCCACGCCTCCTGCGCCGATAATGATAACTTTTGCCATTCTTCTTTTTATAGGTTTCTTCCCTGCCGGGCGCAGTTGGCGGCCCCACAGGCATTTTGAAAACGGGTCGGACGTGTATGTTGTTTTGTCCTAAAGTGCAAATTTAAGCAAAAATTCGGGATAACTGCCCGCAGGTGTGGTTTTTTCAGTAAATTTGAATATAAATAGCGTAGAGCGTATGGGTAAGCATTCTAAATATAAGTCGGAGGAGCTGCAGCGGAAGATTGCCATATTGCCGGAAACGCCCGGGGTGTACATGTACTATGACGCTGCCGGGGCGGTGATTTATGTGGGGAAGGCGAAGAATCTGAAGCGGCGGGTGTCGTCATATTTCAACCGCACCCACGATGTGCTGCGCACCAATCTGCTGGTGCGCGCTATTGCCGACATGAGTTATATAGTGGTACCCACGGAGCAGGATGCGCTTAATCTGGAGAACTCCATGATAAAGGAGTACAAGCCTCACTACAATGTGTTGCTCAAGGATGACAAGTCGTATCCGTGGATTTGCATAACAAAGGAGATGTACCCCCGGGTGTTCATGACGCGCCAAAGGCTGAAGGACGGTTCGAAATATTTCGGGCCCTACACTGAGGCGGGGGCGGCGCGTGCGGTGCTGGAGCTTGCCCGGGAGTTGTATCCCATCCGCACGTGCCGTATGCCGATAACGCCCGACTCCCTTGCCCGCGGCAAGGGGCGGTTGTGTCTGGAATATCATCTGAAAAGGTGCCTGGGATGTTGTGTCGGCAAAATCAGCGAGGCGGATTATGCACGCTATATCGAGAATATCCGTCTGATTCTTCGTGGTGAAACGGGGGAGCTGATGGCTTATCTGCGTTCGGAGATGGAGAGGCTTGCCTCGGAGTTGCGCTTCGAGGAGGCACAGGGACTGAAGGTGAAATACCAGCTTGTGGAGCGTTACCGCGCCAAGAGTGTGATTGTGAGCCAGACGCTCGACAATGTGGATGTGTTCGGTATGGACGATGACGACAAAGATGTCTATATCAACTATATGCATGTGAGGCGCGGAGCGGTTGTGCGGAGCCTGACGTTGCAATACAAGCGGCGCATGGATGAGACGCAGGCGCAGTTGTTGAGTTATGCCATGGATGAAATCCACACACGTTTCGGCACGGAATACGGAGAAGTCATTGTGTCGCTGGAACCTGACGCAGAGTTTCCCGGGGTGGTCTTTACCGTTCCGCAGCGCGGTGACAAGGCGAAGCTGCTCGATGTATCTACCCGTAACGCAACTCAAAGCAAGCTTGACGCATTGAAGAAACTGGAATGGACCGACCCTGAGAAGCGTGTG
>WSMN01000087.1 GCA_013316535.1 Muribaculaceae bacterium
TCATCGCGGTCATGTCGATGAGGGTACTCTTTCTTTTAATTTTTACTTTTCCCATATTTTCCTTTTTTAATATTGTTTATTGACTATTGTTTAGGAAAAGATGAGATTAGTGGGTAGCTGCAAACGATTGAACGATTGAGAAGCCGATCTCGTCGATAGCGTAGGTGAGGTTATCGATTTTGTTGGTGTAGAAGTTGTAGGAGATTACGGCGAACGCACCGGTTGCGATACCGAAGGCAGTGTTCACAAGAGCCTCAGAGATGCCGGTGGAGAGTTCCGACGAGTCGGGGGCACCGGAAGCGGAAAGGGCCTGGAACGACTTGATCATACCGAGCACGGTTCCGAGAAGACCGACGAGGGTACCGAGGGTTGTGAGGGTAGCCACGATGGGGAGGTTCTGCTGCAGCGAGGGCATCTCGATTGCGGTAGCCTCTTCAACTTCTTTCTGAAGGGTAGCGATTTTCTGCTCTTTGGTCAGGACGGTGTTCTTGTCCATCTCATCGTAGCGGTTGAGGGCAGCGGACACGACAGCGGCAACGGAGCCTTTCTGCTTTTTGCAGAGGTCCTGTGCGCCCTTGATGTCGTTCTTGGCAAGGCATTTCTTGATTTCGGTAACGAACTTGGCGATGCTGCCGGTTCCCTTTGCGCTCTTCAGTGCGATTGCGCGCTCAACGGAGAGAACGATAACGGTGAGGAAGAGAGTCTGAAGGATAGGCACGATGATACCACCTTTAAACACGGTACCGATGAGGTCAACGGGGTGAGCCTTGGCGAATTCATCACCTGCGAACCACATGGAGATACCGTCGAATCCTTCAGCATCGAAGTGAGATGGATGGCCGAACACAAAAAGGAACAGCAATACTGCAACAACGAAGCATGCGATGATTACCAAGAAGGCGTTCTTGATACCACGAACATTGCTACCGGGCTTTACGGTCGGCGTAGCGGAATTGGGCTTTTGAGCTTCCATAATTTTTAAATAGGTCTTGGTTAAAGATGTTATTAATAATGTTAGATTTTATTGCTATTTCCAGTTTTTATAGGGGGGGCAAGCCTCATGTCAACGCCAATAACGGAAACAATCATGACCAAATGCAAAAATCAATGTATAAGTAAGATTTTTTTCGCAAACATTCGGACTGAATTTCATGGCATTACAAAAACTTGCCAACCGACTTACCCTCACCTGCGGCCGCCAACGGGGTGCCCATGAGGGGGTCGCAATCAGCATCCCTCGCAAAAGTTAAACGCAAAATTATCATTATATTTTTATCTGACAAAATTTTCAATGATGATTTTAAATATATTTTGCATAGGGTTTTGCTTTCAACTTTCTATCGGAATCGACCGGGAGATGCACCACAGGCAATCCGTCGGCATGGCTCCCGGGAGCCTCATGCTGATACTCTAACGTGAATTTCGATTTTACAATATACGTCCTTGTGTTTTTTTGCACACTTTAATAACATGAGACAAAAATTATAGCTATCTTTGCAGCTTGAAACAGCATTGCGGAAATTTTTCCGTAATCGCGGGGGGGACACACCTGGCACCCAAGTGGCATCCTGCAGTACAACAAAGTTACGGACAAAAGATACCGTGACATATATGCATTTTATATTTAGACGATGAGTATCGGTATAAAAGTCAAGAGAGGACTCGACCTGCGCCTGGAAGGAGGCGTGGCCGACACTTCGGCGATTACCGCCAAGCCTACACGCACGGTAGCCGTGATTCCCGATGATTTTCCGGGTCTTGTGCCCAAGATGGATGTGAGGGAAGGTGACCGGGTAGCGTCGGGGCAACCATTGTTCCACGACAAGGCACGTCCATCAATAAAAGTATGCAGCCCGGCTTCCGGCCTTGTAAAGGCCGTGGTGCGCGGCGAGCGGCGCAAAATCCTGCGCATTGAGGTGGAAGTGGATGGTTCTGTCAGCACTACGCATGACACGACAGGAGTGTTCGCCGATGCGTCGAAAGCAAAAAGCCTGTTGCTGGAATCGGGGTTGTGGGCCATGATGAACCAACGCCCCTACGCCATCGTGCCTGACACGGAAGCCGCAATAAGAGACATATTCATAAGCGGCTTCGATTCAGCCCCTCTTGCTGTCGCGCCCTGCGAGCTAAGCGATGCAGGGAAAGAGCAAATGAAAGCCGGAATCAGGCTTCTCGGACTTCTGACCAAAGGGAAAGTCTATCTCTCCCGCCGCCCCTGTCAACTCTTCCCGATGCTTGACGGCGCGGAGACCGTCACCATAGAGGGCCCGCATCCGTCGGGGAACACCGGGACGCTCATAGCACTCACAAAACCTGTGAACAAGGGTGAGACCGTGCTGTGCCTCGACCTTCCGACATTATTGCGCATAGGCGCCACTGCCCTGACAGGCATCGTGCCGATGGAAACCACCGTCGCCCTGACAGGCTCGGAAATAAAGGAACCTAAAATGGTGAGCACGCTCATAGGCGCAAGCATAGAGGCGCTGCTCGACGGCGAGGTGAAGGCCGACGGGAAGCACCACCGTATAATATCGGGCAACGTGCTGACCGGCATAACGACTCCGGCCGACGGTTACCTTCACCTCCCCTACACACAGGTGACCGTCATTCCCGAGGGGGATGACGTGGACGAATTCATGGGATGGGCATCGGTTTCCCCCTCAAAAATGAGTGTGAGCCGCTCGTTCCCGTCATGGTTCCTCGGCAAGAGGCTTTTCAACCCCGACGCGCGTCTGCTCGGAGGACGGCGCGCCATGATAATGAGCGGCGAGTACGACAAGGTGATGCCGATGGACATCCTCCCGGAGTACCTTATAAAAGCCATCCTCGCACGCGACATCGACCGTATGGAGCAACTGGGGATATATGAGGTCGCGCCCGAGGACTTCGCCCTTGCCGAATATGCCGATACATCCAAGCTCGAACTACAGAAAATAGTGCGCGAAGGCCTTGATTACCTGCGCAAAGAACTGGAATAACAATAGTTGAAATTCATCAACAATTCGAATGAAATCCCTAAAGAAACTACTTGACAAGGCACGGCCTGCATTCGAGCCGGGGGGGAAGCTCCACGCGTTCCACTCGGTTTTCGACGGCTTCGACACATTCCTGTTCACCCCCAAGGAGACATCGCGTTCGGGGGTGCACATCCATGACAGCATGGATTCCAAGCGCACGATGATAATCGTCATCGCGGCACTGCTCCCCTGCCTTCTGTTCGGCATGTACAACACCGGCTACCAGCATTGGATTGCCACGGGCGCTACGGAATTCCCGTTCTGGCAGCTGTTCTTCTACGGGTTCCTTGCCGTGCTGCCCCGCATAGCGGTTTCCTACCTCGTGGGGCTTGGCATCGAGTTCACCGTAGCGCAATGGCGCAAGGAGGAGATACAGGAGGGATTCCTGGTGACAGGCATACTCATCCCCATGATATGCCCCATCGAGACCCCGCTGTGGATGATAGCCGTGGCCACGGCATTCAGCGTGATATTCGTCAAAGAAGTGTTCGGCGGCACAGGCTACAATATATTTAATGTAGCGTTGGTGACCCGTGCATTCCTCTTCTTCGCCTATCCGGCTAAGATGAGCGGCGATAGCGTTTTCGTGGCACTCAATCCTGTGTTCGGTCTCGGCGGCGAGGTTGCCGACGGTTTCACGGGCGCAACCCCGCTGGGACAGATTGCCACATCAGGCGCCACCAGCCACTCCGAGCTTGCACAAGCCATGACGACACTCACCCACGAGCCGCTTTCAACCTGGGACATGTTCCTGGGTCTCATCCCCGGCTCCTTCGGCGAGACCTCCACTCTGTGCATCCTCATCGGAGCGTTCATTCTTCTGGCCACAGGCATCGCCAGCTGGCGGATAATCCTTTCGGTGTTCGCCGGAGGAGCCGTCATGTCGCTCATAGCCAACTGGGGCGCAACCCCCACCTACCCTGCCTCGTTCCTGTCTGTCGGCGACCAGCTCTGCCTCGGAGGCTTCGCTTTCGCCGCTGTGTTCATGGCATCGGACCCCGTCACATCGTGCCGCACAAACACGGGCAAATACATCTACGGTTTCCTGGTGGGCGTTTTCGCCATACTCATCCGCACCTACAACAACGGCTATCCCGAAGGAGCCATGCTTGCCGTGTTGCTGATGAACGCATTCGCGCCGCTGATTGACTATTGCGTGGTTGAGGCCAATGTGCGCCGGCGTATGCGCCGCACGCGAGCCTGACCGCACCAGTCCATTCCGAACAATCACTTTCAAGTAAAAAAGGAATATGATCAACAAGCAAAGCAACGTCTATACCGTGGTCTACATAACGGTAATGGTCGTTATCGTCGGAGCGGCACTTGCCTTCACCGCCATGTCGCTGAAGGACAAACAGCTGGAGAACGCCGATGCCGACAAGATGAAACAGATACTGCAATCGGTGCACGTGGCCACGGAACGTGCGACCGTGGTGGATGATTTCCACCGCTACATCGTGGATTCGTTTGTTGTCGACGAGCAGGGGAATAAAGTGGACGGGGAGGAGGCTTTCGCCGTCAATGTGGCCACAGAAGCCAAGAAACCTGCCTCCGAAAGGCTTCTGCCCGTTTATGTATGTCAGCTACCCGACAACGGGACAAAATACATACTGCCGCTTTCGGGAATGGGTCTGTGGGGCCCCATCTGGGGATATGTGGCCCTGGATTCCGACGGAACCACCATATACGGTGCATTCTTCGACCACCAGGGAGAAACCCCCGGGCTTGGAGCAGAAATCACAAAACCGGAATTCACAGGACAGTTCGACGGCAAGCGGATGTTCAAGGATGGGCAGTTCCTCCCCGTGACCGTTGTGAAGAAAGGGCAGCTCCCCGCCGGCAACGAGGACTATGTGGACGGCATTTCCGGCGGCACCATCACATCCAAAGGGGTGGGAGCCATGCTCGACGACTGCCTGATGCCCTACCGCGCCTATCTGGAATCACTAAGCAAATAAACTCACAGCCATGGCAGAAAAAATCAGCAACAAAGATATTTTCTTCAACCCTTTCTCCAAGGACAACCCGGTGATAGTGCAGGTGCTCGGCATCTGCTCTTGCCTGGCCGTGACGGCCAAACTCGAACCTGCCCTTGTGATGGGCATATCGGTCATAGCGGTGCTGGCATTCTCCAATGTCATCATCTCACTTATCCGCAACACCATCCCCACTAACATCCGAATCATCGTGCAGCTCGTTGTGGTCGCCGCATTGGTAATCATCGTCAACCAGCTGCTGCTGGCCTTCGCCTACGATGTGAGCAAGCAGCTTTCGGTGTTCATCGGCCTCATCATCACCAACTGCATCCTGATGGGACGCCTGGAGGCATTCGCCATGAGCAACAAGCCGTGGCCGTCGTTTCTCGACGGTGTGGGCAACGGCATCGGATACAGCATCATCCTTGTCATAGTGGGGTTCTTCCGCGAACTGCTCGGCAGCGGCACGCTGATGGGATTCCAAGTGGTGCCACAAAGCTTCTATGACGCCGGCTACGCCAACAACGGTCTGATGATACTCCCCCCTATGGCTCTAATCGTCGTGGCATGCATCATATGGGTACATCGTTCGCGCAACAAGGAACTACAGGAAAAATAACACACTTAAGCTATTGTCTGAAAGAAGTTTCAACAAGAGACACCCAAACAATTCCTAAAGGACAACCTCTGATTAAGAAATGGAAAATCTGAATCTCTTTATACGGTCGATTTTCGTCGACAACATGGTGTTCGCCTACTTCCTGGGGATGTGTTCGTTCCTGGCAGTGTCGAAGAATGTGAAGACCGCCTTCGGCCTTGGTGTGGCCGTGACATTCATGCTTGTGGTGACCCTCCCGGTCAACTTCCTGCTTGAGAACTACGTGCTGAAGGCCGGAGCCTTGAGCTGGCTTGGGGATGACTTTGCCGATGTCGACCTAAGTTTCCTGTCGCTGATAATGTTCATCGCCGTAATCGCATCCATGACCCAGCTCGTGGAGATGGCTGTTGAGAAATACTCTCCGTCGCTCTATGCGTCGCTGGGCATTTTCCTTCCGCTCATCGCTGTGAACTGCGCTATTCTCGGCGGGTCGCTGTTCATGCAGCAACGCGATTTCGGCAATGTGTGGACAGCCACCTGCGCTGGTGCCGGATGGGGCATCGGCTGGCTGCTGGCAATCACAGCGATAGCAGCCATACGCGAGCGCGTGGCCACTTACTCCAATGTGCCTGCCCCCCTGCGCGGCATAGGCATAACGTTCATCCTCTGCGCTCTGATGGGAATCGCTTTCATGAGCTTCCTTGGAATCAAACTTTAACGCCATAATTCACGTCAACCACAAATATGACACTACTGACATTGTCACCAATGGGAGCCACGCTCCTGGCTGGAATAGGCATATTCCTGGGCATCACGCTGTTGCTCGTTATCATACTCCTTGTTGCGAAGCACTATCTTGTCAGTTCGGGCAAGGTAACGGTAACCATCAACGATGACCGCAAGGTTGAAGTGGAATCGGGACGGCCTTTGCTCTCGGCTCTGGCCACAGAAAACGTGTTCCTCCCATCGGCCTGCGGCGGTAAAGGGAGTTGCGCCCAATGCAGGGTGCGCGTAACCGAAGGCGGCGGGGAAATCCTCCCCACCGAAGCGGTTCATTTCTCACGCAAGGAAATCAAGGATAACTGGCGGCTGGCATGCCAGGTAAAGGTTAAGAACGACATTGACATAAAGGTACCGGCATCGGTGCTGGATATAAAGGAATACGAATGTACGGTCGTATCCAACAACAATGTGGCCACGTTCATAAAGGAATTCATCGTGGCACTCCCGGAAGGAGCGCACATGAATTTTATTCCAGGTTCCTATGCCCAGATCAAGATTCCTCCGTTCCAGATTGACTACGACAAGGACATCGACAAAGCCTCAATCGGCCCGGAATACCTGCCTGCATGGGAAAAATTCGGGTTGTTCAATCTCAAATGCGTCAACAACGAGACAACGGTGCGCGCCTATTCAATGGCCAACTACCCGGCCGAAGGGGACCGCTTCATGCTCACAGTGCGCATAGCCACCCCCCCGTTCAAACCCAAACCCGAAGTGGGCTTCATGGATGTGAACCCGGGTATCGCATCGAGCTACATCTTCACCCTGAAGCCCGGCGACAAAGTGATGATGAGCGGCCCTTACGGCGATTTCCATCCTATCTTCGACTCAAAGAACGAAATGATGTGGATTGGCGGCGGTGCGGGAATGGCTCCCTTGCGCGCCCAAATCATGCACATGACCAAGACGCTGAAAACGACCGACC
>WSMN01000015.1 GCA_013316535.1 Muribaculaceae bacterium
CCGTCAACACCCACGGCACCGGCTGCACCCTCTCCTCGGCAATAGCAGCCTATCTCGCAAAAGGTGCCGACCTCGACAATGCCGCCCGCCTCGCCAAGGAATATATCGCCGCCGCCATCGCCGCCGGTGCCGCCTATGAAATCGGCCACGGCCACGGCCCCGTCCACCACTTCCATTCTTTATGGAAGTGGTAAGCCGTTAGTTGTTAGTTTTTAGTTTTTAGTTTTTAGTTTTTAGTTGTTAGTGATTAGATTTATAAGTCTAATAATCTACATCTTCTCACTTCTTACTCCTTATTTCCCACTTCTCATTGCCAACCCTATGACTATCCAACCTGCAACCCCGCAACATGCCCCCGTCATCGCCAGCGCCGTCATGATGGCCGTCGGCGATGAAATCTGTAACAGCTTCGCTGCCCCTGACCACACCGTGGACGATGTTCACCGACTGTTCACACATCTTGCTGCACTCGATGATTCACAGTATTCTTACCGCAACACCCTCGTGGCACTCGACGACAACGGCAACGTGGCCGGAGTGTGCATCGGCTACGACGGTGCGTTGCTGCACCCTCTGCGCAGCCGGTTCTTTGAGGCAGCCAAAGCCATACTTAACCGTGACATGGAGGGGATGACCGACGAGACATCGCCCGACGAATTCTATCTCGACACACTCGCCGTCATGCCGCAGCACCGGGGCAAAGGGATCGGCAGTTCACTGCTAATGGCAATGGCCGAACGTGCCCGTTCACTCGGCAAACCCGCCGCGCTCCTCGTTGACAAAGACAACCCCAAAGCCGAGGCTCTCTACCGTTCGCTCGGCTTCATCTACATCGACGACCGTCCCTTCGCCGGTGTCTACATGTCGCACATGCGCCTGATTTGAACAACCATAATACCCTTCCAAATTCAAATTAATAAATTTTAACTATAAGGGGGGTAAAGGTCTCCTTTTTTCCTTACTTTTGTATCGTAAAAATTTTTCACAAACACACGCAAAAATGAAAACATTCAGAAAAATCGGCCTCATGGCCATTGCCGTATTCACAGCAGTTTCGCTCGCATCATGCGGCGACGACGATAACGACGACGAGCCCGGAACCGGCGGCAACATAACCGCCACGCTCAACGGCACGGCTATGAACCTGTCATACGCTTACTGGTATATCGACAAGACATCATCAACATCCAGCCCCGACAACGTCAACATGGTGATAGAGTTCTATTCCTACAATCCCACCGACCCCTCGTCGGCGCAATTCCCGATAAGCTACATTTCCGTTGACTACGAGGTGCCCGCATCCACCTCAAGCATATCCTCAAAAACCATCCCAAGCGGTAGCTACCACATCTACGTGGCCAAGGACGTATCGATGACCGGCAGCGGATGGCAAGCCGAATCAATCGACGGACAGACATCCAACAGCCCGCTGGTAATCACACGCAACGGCAGCGAGACAACCGTCAGAATCGACCACGCCGAAGTGGCCGCAGACGATAAGCCTACAAACGGCGACAAACCCACAACCGATATATCGAAAACCCTCGCCCTCTCCTATTCCGGCTCGATACCAATGCTTCCAGCCGAATTCCGTCCCTGAAAATCATTAAAAGCGCGTCACCACATACACCACATAAAATAAATTCCACGAATTAACGGATTTTGACGCTTCATATTAAAAAAAATTCTTACCTTTGTGCGCTCCAAACCACAATCAGGAGCCTTTCGGGGTGTAGCACAGTTGGCAGCGCGCCACGTTCGGGACGTGGAGGTCGGAAGTTCGAGTCTTCTCACCCCGACATTTTTTCGACAACAAGGGCTTGACTCAATGAGTTAAGCCCTTGTTGCATAAACAACTATGAGACGCATAGTAGAGACGGCATTCATGCGTCTGCCGTCTCTACCATGCGTGTGACGTTTTTAACAACCGCCTTTTTACATTGATCCGATTTACGCATCGACGGTTAATTGCTGCCCCGGCGGATGAGAGGGATTACCGGGGTCACGACAAGAGCCACACATAAAAGAGTCAGGAAAGTGACCAAAAGGTCGGCAGCCGAGAGAACCACCGGGTAGGAAGTCACCGACATCAGAGCGGGGTCGGAGGCTGCAAGTTTTATCCAGCCGAAATGCTGCTGCCCGAGCACCAACAATGTCCCCGCAATTATTCCGGCACAACCTCCGATCAGGATTATAAACCAGCCTTGTGCAATGAAAATGCGGTTGATGAAACCTCGCGTGGCACCCACAGCCGTAAGAACCCCCATATTGTCCTCCTTCTCCAGGATGAGCATGGAGAGTGTGGAAATTATGTTGCACGAGGCTATGACAAGAATAAACGCCAGCATAAGGAACGTTATCCACTTCTCGATGGAAATCATGCGGAACGCGGCCTCCTGCTGCTGATGGCGGTCCTTCACTTCCAGCCCATGGCTTTCCGCCAGTGTTGCAAGCTCCACGGCCACCCTTTTGGGCGATGCACCCTCCTTAAGCCACACACACAGCGATGTAGCCTCCCCATCGTAACCCAACAGAGACGCTGCAACGGCAAACGGTACTATCACCACATCGCGGTCATATTCCTCCTGCTCCACCTGGAAAACCCCGGTCGCCTGCAACTCCGCCATGCGGAACCCGGCCATCGGGTTAGCCGGGTTTATACGTCCCACGCGCCGTGGCTCGTAAATCGTGAAATAACTCAAACCGGCCGTAGGGCGCAGATTAAGCTGCATGGCCACACCCACGCTGATTATCGCACAAGTGTCGCAAGAGAAGTCTGCATGCCCATCGATAATCACCCCCCCAAGCCCTGACGCAGCGACAGCTTCAGAGGTCATCCCCTTGAGCACCACAGGCATCTGGTTTTCCCCTTGCGCAACGGCAAATGCCTGCTCCGATATTTCAGGCTGCACCGTTCCCACTCCATCAACGGAAAGCAGTTCCACCGCAATGGAATCCATACCCGCAATAACCTTTCCTTTAACAGGTACGAGCAGAAAATCGGGGTCGACAGCCGACAATTTCGACTCGGCCAATTGCGAAAATCCGTTGAAAACCGACAGCACTATCACCATGGCGGCAGCCGCCACGGCTATTGACGCCAGCGAAATGGCCGAGATTATGTTGACGGCCCCATGGGATTTACGCGACAGCAAGTAGCGCAGAGCGATTCTAAGAGAAAGCATCTTTCCTAATCAGACCAACGGCGGAAAGCCGGAGGCAAAAGCAAAAAAAACTGTGATTTGAAACCTCACAAACCGTCAGTCCTTCGGCTTTAACAGATTGTCGATATTCTCGATATAATCGAGCGAATCATCGAGATGAAACATCAGTTCAGGAGTCTTGCGGAGCTGGTAACGAACCTTCTGCGCAAGCTCATAACGTATTGTCTTGGCATTACGGTTTATATTTTCCAAAATCTCCTGACCCTTTTCCGACGGGAAAATCGACAGGTAGGCGCGCGCTATGCTAAGGTCGGGGCTGATGCGCACAGCCGACACCGAAACCAGGATTCCATGCGTCTTGGCGGTCTGTAACCGCAGTATCTCACTAAGTTCCTTCTGGATAAGGCGCGCTATTTTTGCTTGACGGGTTGATTCCATAATCTTTATTTTTTATGGGTTGATTAATCCTTGACATAGAAGTATGGGGTACTTCACGGATGTATAACAACCCTCATGTTTGCAAAGTTAGCTAATTTCCACTGCGATTCAAAGGATGTGTGGCCGTTTAGTCGACACATTTCGTTAAATTTGTTAACATGCGCCATTGCGCGGATTTTTTCGCGTAACTTTGATGCCCTTTGCGGATCCGCATGAGTGCGGTCACGCAATGCCCCTGAACAAACCATAAAACCACAGCAATGAGAAAACTTTTTGCATTCATTATAGGAACCGCAGCATTGTCGGCGCAAGCTGCCGAACCTGAAAACTACTACCAGTCATGCGAAGGTAAGACTGGCAAAGAACTCCTGCAGTCACTGCGAAGCGTCGTAGGCCCGCACCGCGACGTGGGCTACGACGGCCTTTGGAACGTTTATAAGACATCCGACGTACGTGCCGACGGCACACTGTGGGACATCTATTCCACCAAAGCCTGGCCGAGCAACTTCACCAAATGCGGTAACTACAAGAAGGTCGGCGACTGTGTGAACAAGGAACACTCGTTCCCAAAAAGCTGGTTCGGAGGCAAAGTACACCCGATGTTTTCCGATGCCTACCACCTCTATCCCACCGACGGGAAAGTGAACGGGCAACGCAGCAACCTCCCCTACGGGGAATGCGCCAACGGAACGTCCGAAAGCCCTAACGGCAACGTGCGTGCCCTTGGCAAGAAAGGCACAAGCACATTCCCGGGCTATTCCGGCACCGTGTTCGAACCCGACAACGAATACAAGGGCGACCTCGCGCGCACCTACTTCTACATGGCCGCGGCCTACAACGACAAAATAGCCGGGTGGAGTTCCAACACACCGGCCAAGGAAATGCTCGCCGGCAACAACTATCCCGCCTACAAGACCTGGGCTGTGAACCTCCTGCTGAAGTGGCACCGCCAGGATCCCGTCAGCAAAAAGGAGCAAGACCGCAACGAGGCCGTAAGCCGCCACCAAAACAACCGAAACCCATTCATCGACCATCCCGAGCTGGTTGAATACATCTGGGGAAACAAACAGGGGATGGCATGGTATGTAGGTGCGGGCAACGAACCGCAGATAATCAGCCCTGCCGACGGCTCCAGTATCGACCTCGGCCTTAGTTCCATCGGCATCACACGTTCCCGTCGCATCACAGTGAAAGGCGCCGACCTCAAGGAGAACGTGCGCGTCAACGTTACCGGCACAGGTTTCACCGTGACCCTCTCCTCACTCCCGCTGACAACAGTGTGCACGGCTGCAGGTGCAGAAATCACCGTAAGCTACATGTCGGAGGCAGCCTCCTCCGCTACAGGCTCGCTGATTCTCCGTTCCGGCGACGTGACCACAACCGTAAGCCTGCATTGCACCGCAGTCGACGGCCTCCCCGCAGGCCCGGCCACTGACATTTCCGACGAATCATTCACCGCCCGCTGGAGCTGCATCGACGACCCCGCATCAACCTACACCCTCGATGTGATGCGTGATGGCCGCTCACTGCCCGGCTATCCCACAAAAGTCACCGCAGGCGATGAACACGCCGCTGTCAACGGTCTGCAACCCGAGACAGCCTACACCTACACCGTCGCATCCCCCACACTGACCTCACAACCCGTCAGCGTAACCACCGCGGCACCCATTCCCTCGGTTGAGTTCCTCTACGACGGCCATCTGGAATTCGTGACAACCCCCGGCCAGCCATCTGAAATAGCCGAAATCCTCACCGTAATCGAAAATATCCCCGGCGATGTAACAATCTCCGTCAGCTCTCCATTCCAGGTAAGCACCGACAAGCAGTCATGGGGCAACACCGTAACACTCTCCCCCGGCGAAGAACGTTTCTACATGCGCCTTTTCGGCCAGACCGAGGGGTCCTACTCCACATCAGTGGTGGCCATGGCCGAAGGCTATAATAACGACGACCTCGACGTGGACGGCACAATCGGCCAACCGGCACCCTCATTCCATGAAGACTTTGAACCCAAAGGTGAGGGCACCTACAGCAAAAAGACCTATCTCGGGTCGGCATGCAAATGGGAAACCGATGCCTACTTCGGCACAGGTGCCGACAACTACCCCCACGAAGGCAACCAGGCAGCCCGAATGAACAAGTCGACCCCCGGCTACCTGACCATGCTCGAGGCCAAGCCCAACGGAATGGGCACTCTCACCCTTTGGGCACACCTGTGGAAAACCGACACAAAAACCGTGACACTCACTGCATCCGTCTCCGCCGACCAAGGCTCCACATGGGAAAACGTAGGTAAAATCGTAATCGAACCCAACGGCAACGGGGGCAACAACCGTTATCAGGAATACACCCTGCCTATCAACCGCACCGGGAGCCTGCGCCTAAAATTGCAGCAGGACATCGTGTCACGCACCATGATTGACGACATACGCCTCACCGACTGCCGCTCCAGCGGAATCGAGGAAGCCAACGCAGCCGAATACCACACCTGGGACGCCTATTGCCGAAACGGACGGCTCATTCTCGAAAGCGACGGCAGCGACGACAATTTCGCCACCGTCTACTCCGTAGATGGAACCGAACGCCACGCAGCAATCCTGCCTCCGGGTGAAACCGCCCTCGACCTCCCAGCCGGCCTCTACATAGTCGTTGTACGCGACTTCTCCCGCCGCGTCCTCGTGAAATAATCCTCATTCGGCACATCCCCGCAAATGCAATCGCAACATGGGGATGTGCCGAAATGAACCGTTAAAGCTAACGCAGTAGAGACGCCCCGTGCGGGCGTCTCTTATTCATTATTGATTGAATCCATGATTGCAATGCAAGATGCCCGCACGGGTCGTCTCTACATCAACCTACTTTCCACATAGCCCCGAATACATCCCTTGACCTATGCGCCGCAGATATAGCGGAGCCTCCGGCCCGAGATTGAAAATCAAATCAAGGATGGAAAGATTGGGAATGAACCCCTGCCGGTCGGAACGTACCTGATAGTAAGGAGGGAAATAGACAGGCGCTGCATCCCTGCAACACCTCATCTCGTCATCGCTCCCGGTCGCCGACACCGCGGTGGGAATAGTCAGGATAGAACGCACCACCTCGTCCAACGCAAGGTCAAGCGATGCGATTGTAGGACAGATATCCATCACCGACGGCGAAAGGAACGGAAGGAACCTGTCGATATAGAATTCAAAAAAAGGAGTACGCCCGTAGGCCGATTCAAAGGTAACCCTGTGCACATGCCACCAGGCCCCATGGTCACTAAGCCGCACATCGCTCCAGCGTGCACGGGCAATGCCATGAGGCTTGGCCACCGGCACAGTGAGCGACACACGCCCGTGTGTATCGGTGATGTCACAACGGTGTACGGCCTTCTCACGCTTGTCGAACAATGCATCAGCGCACACAACCGCACGCCCATATGCCGCCATAACGGCATAATAACCCACATTGCCGAAATAGCGCAACGGCAACACCACAGCCTCATCAGGGAAAAGTGTCAGCGGCGAACTCATGGTGTAAATAAGAAGTTAGGAGTGAGAAGCAAGAAGTCAGAAGATGCAGATTATAAGACTTATAAGTCTAATAACTAACAACTTAAAACTAATCGCTACCAGCTAAAAACTAATAACTAAAAACTAACAACTCTACTTATCAGGATTAGCGTCCTTTAGGATACGGTTCCACCGGATTTTCCCCTCAAACAACGATTTGTCCTTGTCAAACGAAATCAGCACACGCCATGGTGTGCCCACGATATGGTCTTCCGGCACGAAACCCCAATATCGTGAATCGAGCGAATTGTCGCGGTTATCACCCATCATGAAATAATAATCCATCTTGAAGGTGTAGTAATCCACCGGCTTCCCGTCTATCCACAATTTCCCCTCGCGCCATTCGGCGGTGGGATTATCCTCATAGACACGGATGACACGACCATAGATATCCCAGGCCTTAGGTGTCATCTTCAAGGCCACACCCTTCTTCGGAATCCATAATCCGTCCTCCCCGCCATAATCGGCGCGAGTCCAGTTGCCCGACAACGCCTCCGGGAAAAGGCTCACCATGATTTCCGGCGAAGGAACCTGCTTCATGACATGGGCTATGCGGGGACTGTTCTCCATCCTGTCCACCATCGCGGCAGTCATCGGGGAGACATATATGTTAGGCACACTCCCGTCGGGATTAACCTTGAAACCCAACGCACGCAGCGATTCGGCATCCGACGGAGCCACATCCACATTGTAGCGGTCATCTACAGGTATCTCAAACCTATCGAACTCATCGGGTGTCAACCCACCCTCGGAACTCTGGTAGAAATAATTGAACTGCACATTTTCAGGCGTGAGAAACTTCTCCCCGTTGATATATATGTCACCTTCCACAATCTTGAGCCATTGCCCCGGAAGCCCCACGCAACGCTTCACATAATTCTCCCGGCGGTCAACCGGGCGGTAGACAACCTCTCCGAAAGTAGCCTTGTCGTTCACCACACGGTCACGCCCGTGCATGGCCACAAGAGAATAATAGTCGGGGTTCGGCACCTTGCTCATGACCGTGTCACCGGCAGGGAAATTGAACACCACTATATCGCCCGCCTCAACGTTGCGCTGCCCCTTAAGCCTCCTATATTTGACCGACGGATTGTCGAGATAGCTCTTTCCAAGGCCGAACGGAAGCTCATTGTGCACCAATGGGAAATAGACAGGGGTCATCGGCACACGAGGCCCGTAGACCGTTTTATTGACAAAAAGGTAATCACCCGTGTAAAGCGTTTTTTCAAGCGACGACGAGGGTATCTGATAATTCTGCCCCACGAAAGCAAACAGGAAATAGACCAATATGAGCGCATACACAATGGCATCCACCCACGACATCACACTCCTCACCCCCTTGTTCTTTGACCGCTTCCACCAGGTGAAAGGAATGTAGCCGGTTATGTAGATGTCAAACAGCAGCAATGCGCCGAGAGCCAGCCACCAGTTACCCATCCATGCCACCCAGAGCAGGAACAGAACCATCACTATTGAGAAGCGCACCCAGCGTGTGGGGCGGTTTTCCTTGACACGCCTGCGGAAATCCTCTGAAAAACCTTTATTATTGTTGTTACCCTCAATCATCTTTATCAAATCTATAAACCTCTAAATCATATCGGCATCAGGCATTCCATCCCCAAAAGTCCGCGACGGCCGGGATGAGCCGCCACCCATTCGGCGGCAAGCACGGCACCGAGGGCGAACCCGTCGCGCGAGAAAGCGCGGTGTTCCATCGTGATGCAGTCAACCGGCGATGTCCACGCCACTATGTGTGTGCCCGGCACCTCCCCTTCCCTCTCATGCTCTATGGGGAGCATGTCCATGGCCGTCTCACCCGTTCCGTCGGGCTCTTCCCAGCCGGTTATCAGAGGGTCGGCCTTGATTATTTCCTCGGCGATGCTGATTGCCGTGCCTGAAGGGTGGTCGAGCTTATGAACGTGGTGGATTTCCTTCATTGCAGGGCGGTATTGCGGGAAATCCTTCATCAGCCCGGCAAGGTAGGCGTTCACTCGCATGAACAAGTTCACACCGATACTGAAATTGGAACTCCAGAACAGAGTGCCGCCACATTCAGCCAGCATGGACTCCACCTCATCGCGGCGAGCTGTCCAGCCGGTGGTGCCGGAAACCAACCTCACCCCACGCGAGAGCGATTCGCGGTAATTCTCCACAGCCGCCGCAGGACAAGTGAATTCTATTGCCACATCCGACCGGCAGAATGCTTCAGAGGCGAAATCGGCTCTGTTGTCGGCGTCAATGCGGCATGTAATCTCGTGGCCGCGTTCAAGGAGGAAACGCTCTATGGCGCGCCCCATTTTTCCGTAGCCTATAAGCGCAACTTTCATTTCCGGGAATCCTTAAGTTCTTTCTTTACAACGCGTGGAATCTGTATGGTGGTGAATATAAGCAATGCACCACCGGCAAGAGTGAATGCCCAGCTGTCGCGGGTCACATTGCCGTTGTAGAACAGGAAAAATGCCGCCACGCAGAAAAACACCGCACTCCACGCCTCTATGCGGAAAAGCCTCTTTATGCGCGGATGCTCACCCGTGTAGGGTGAAAGCAGCTTCCCTACGAGAAAGCACAAGGCTCCACCTGCATAAACATATTTCCACCATGTGCCGGCGGCAGCAGGCCCCAGATGCACGTTAAGTATCGGAAGAAGCGTACCGGCAGCTATGGCGAGCAATCCGACAGTGGCCAGCACCACAACCCATGTGCGCGGTGCGCGCCCGGTGAGCTGCTCAAGCGTATAGGTTTTGTTGTCTGTTTTTTTCATCAGATGGGGTGGTATTTTTAAGTTGTTAGTTGTTAGATTTATAAGTCTTATAATCTGCCTCTTCTAACTTCTTGCATCAACTTCTCATTTCTCACTTCTTTCGTCTCTCAGTCTTCTATGATATATACATCTTCGCCGGCACGCTGCATGTGGTATTGCTCCCGCACTATCCGCTCAAGGGTCGAGGGGTCGGTATTTAGGCTCATATAGAGCGAACGGTAATAATTCATCGTATCGTTGTTCTCCTTTATTTCCGCTTCAAGACGCTCTATCTCATCCTGCAGTTGCGCGCTGCGGGAATAGGAATTCTCATTGAAAAACAACACGAAAACAATATAGCCTACAGCCACAACAAGGGGAAAAGTGATGTAGCGACGGCACCAACGGAACGTATCGGAGACAGATTTATTCATTTTCAAATCAATTCAATGCAAAGATACTGATTTTTTAGGTAACTTTGCAATCAATAGAACGCGAGGACGCGTGAAATAATACATAAGCATGTGCCCTTTTAGCCTGCGGCGTGTCCTACAATAAATTGCAGCCATGACAAAGAAATATGATTTTCTGGTTATAGGTTCCGGCATAGCCGGGATGAGCTTTGCCCTCAAGGTAGCATCAAGAGGGAAAGTGGCTCTGATATGCAAAACCACCCTCGACGAGGCCAACACAGCATTGGCTCAAGGTGGAGTGGCATCAGTCACAAACCTGGAGGTCGATGATTTCGACAAGCATATCCACGACACGATGGTAGCGGGCGACTGGCTTTCCGACCCGCAGGCCGTGCACAAAGTAGTCACCGAAGCGCCCGCACAGATTCGTCAGCTGATAGAATGGGGTGTGAACTTCGATAAGAAAGATGACGGCACATTCGACCTCCACCGCGAAGGGGGGCACTCCGAGTTCCGCATCCTCCATCATGCCGACAACACCGGTTTCGAGATTCAGCAGAGCCTCATCCAGGCCGTAAGAAACCATCCCGGAATCGACATCTACGAAAACCATTTCGCAATCGAGATAATAACACAGCACCATATGGGAAAAGTGGTGACACGCCGTACACCCGACATAACATGCTATGGTGCCTATGTCCTCAACCCGCAAGGCACAGTGGAGACATTCCTCGCAAAAATCACCCTCATGGCAACAGGTGGCGTTGGAGCCGTTTACCAGACAACCACAAACCCACTTGTGGCAACCGGCGACGGAATCGCCATGGTCTACCGTGCAAAAGGAACAGTCAAGGACATGGAATTCATCCAGTTCCACCCTACGGCACTGTTTCATCCCGGCGACCGGCCCTCGTTCCTGATAACCGAGGCCATGCGCGGCTACGGGGGGATACTGCGCAACCTGCGCGGCGAGCGGTTCATGGAAAGATATGACCAACGCCTCGAACTCGCGCCACGCGACGTTGTGGCGCGCGCCATCGACTCCGAAATGAAACTCCACGGCGATGACCACGTATTCCTCGACGTGACACACAAAGACCCGGAGGAAACAAAGAAACATTTCCCCAACATCTACCAGAAATGCCTGTCGCTCGGCATCGACATAACCAAGGATTACATACCGGTGGCTCCGGCTGCACACTATCTGTGCGGGGGTATAAAGGTCGATACCAACGGCGAATCATCCATAAAGCACCTGTATGCCGTGGGCGAATGCTCATGCACAGGACTGCACGGAGGGAACCGGCTGGCATCCAACTCACTGATTGAAGCGGTGGTCTACGCCGATGCCGCCGCAAAACATGCCTCGGAGGAGATTTCCCACATCAGTTACCGGACCGATGTGCCGCAATGGAACGACGACGGCACCCGCCACCCCGAGGAAATGGTACTCATAACGCAAAGTATCCGCGAGGTAAACCAGATAATGGGCACATACGTGGGGATAGTACGCTCAAACCTCCGCCTCGACCGCGCATGGAACCGCCTCGACATACTCTATGAGGAAACCGAACGCCTCTTCAAATGCTCCAAGGCATCCCGCGAGATATGCGAGCTGCGAAACATAATCAACGTAGGCTACCTCATAATGCGCCAGGCCAAGGAGCGAAAGGAATCCAAAGGCTTGCACTACACAATCGACTACCCCCCGAAAAAAGACTGATTCGCATAGGACAACACCCTGTCTCTCCTCCCTTTCCCATGAAACACGCGCTGACAAAAATATTCCTCGCATTCACCGCCTTTATGGCGTGTGCAGCGGCAGCGCGTGCCGACGATTTCCAACTCCCGCTCCGGCAGGCTGAAAAAGAAGCCATCGAAGGCAACGGTGAAACAGACGATAAAAAACGTACAATCGAAAATCCCGGGACAGGGCGACAAAAAGTTTTCCGAGGGAAATACCATGAGATAACACCCGAAGGTGACACCGTGCTCGTTGTAATATTCAACGATATAACCGTATTCCCCGAACTCAAATTCAAGAACAAAAAGCAACAGGAGTTCTATTGGCGCACGGTGCGCGATGTCAAGAAAACACTCCCATATGCCAAGCTGATTTGCGAGACACTCCTCGAAACCTACGAATACATCGAGACATTCCCCACCCAGGCAGAACGAGAGAAATATCTCAAGGAAATGGAGGGAGCAGTGTTCAAGCAATATAAACCCGTTCTTATGAAATTCACAAAGAACCAGGCTCGTATGCTTGTGAAACTGATACAACGCGAAACCGACCAAAGCGGCTACGACATACTCAAGGCTTTTCTCGGCTCATTCCGAGCCACATTCTGGCAAGGTTTCGGCCGGCTTTTCGGCGTAAACCTCAAAGGGAAATACGAACCCTCGAAAAACGACAAAGACGCAATCATAGAGCGCGTCTGCGTAGCCGTCGAGCAAGGGCAACTTTAGAGTTATAAGTCGCAACTCTCTCTCTTCTCACTTCTTGCTTCCTATTTCTCACTTCCATTTAAAAATAACAACCATCTCATAACTAAAAACAACAAACCAATGACCCACAGATTCATCCTCAACGAAGTGTCATACTTCGGACCCGGCTCACGCCGCGAAATCATCACCGAACTCACCCGCATGTCAGCCCGCAAGGCAATGATTGTAACCGACCCCGGGCTGTTGAAATTCGGTGTAGCGAAAATGGTGACCGATGTGCTCGACCAAGCCGGATTCCCCTACGAGATATTCTCTGAAGTAAAGCCCAACCCGACAGTCTCCAACGTAAAGGCAGGTCTCAAGGCATTTGACGCAGCACAGGCCGACGTTCTCATTGCAATAGGCGGCGGCTCTGCAATGGATACAGCCAAGGCAATCGGCATCGTGGCACGCAACCCCGAATTTGCCGACATAGTTTCACTCGAAGGATGCGCCCCCACCAAAAACCGCTGCGTACCCATCATAGCCCTCCCCACGACAGCCGGAACCGCAGCCGAGACGACCATCAATTATGTGATCATCGATGAGGAAAAACAGAAAAAGATGGTGTGCGTCGACCCCAACGACATCCCGGCAGTCGCCATAATCGATGCCGAGCTGATGTATTCGCTCCCTAAATCGCTCACCGCCGCAACGGGCATGGACGCTCTTACACACGCCATTGAAGGCTACATCACCAAGGGCGCATGGGAAATGAGCGACATGTTCGAGCTTGAGGCCATCCGCATGATCCATCGCCACCTCGCCACCGCAGTGCGCGAACCGCAAAACGCCGAAGCCCGTTCAGGAATGGCACTGGCGCAATACATCGCAGGCATGGCATTTTCCAACGTGGGTCTCGGACTTGTCCACGGCATGGCACACCCCATGGGTTCACTCTTCGATGTGCCTCACGGAGTGGCAAACGCCCTGTTGCTCCCCTCTCTGATGGAATTCAACGCACCCGCAGCAAAGAGCAAGTATCGCGAGATTGCACGCGCCATGGGAGTGAATGTCGATGGCCTTAACGACGACGAAGCAGCCGTTGCAGCCTGCAAAGCAGTCAAGGACCTCGCCATCGAAGTGGGCATACCCCAACACCTCTCCGAACTCGGCATCAGTGAAGCCGACATCGACCGTCTCGCCGACCAGGCCCTCGCCGACGTATGCACCCCCGGCAACCCCCGCGACGTGACCCTCGCCGACATCAAAGCCCTCTACCGCGCCCTCCTCTGAAAAAACAATTTTTTTAATTACGCCGTCTGACGACAGACAAAAGCCGGCGATACTTGAATCAAGTATCGCCGGCTCTATTATTAGGATGTTAACCGCAATTATAAAAATCATCGCTAAATTCATTTGCAAATAATGATATTTAATATATCTATGTCATTTATGAGGATAAAATAATTAAATGAGTACAAAACTTTATCAGACAGTCACCTTGTGAACTCTGTCCCCAACCTTGACAAGGTAGACCCCGCGAAGCATACTTCCAACCGGGATGCTCACTTTGTTATCCCACACATATTCTCTATACACAATCATACCCTGCACATTCATCAGTAAAATATTTCCCAATGCACAACTGCCGGAAATCTCTATATTCTCACCGGCAATTCGAACCTTAACCTCATGTGCATCGTCGGTGATTGAATCCAAGCTATCCCAGCAATAAGTTCCGCAAAGCGTCACGTTCTCATCATAACTCAACAACACGTTTCCTTCCCCGTCCTTTATATGGCACAGATATGACATGTAGGGTTGAAAACCGGAGAACATCACCGGAATTCCAAACAAATCACCATGACAATGAGCCTCAATGGGAATTAAACCTAATCCCTCTGCCATTACCCATGAGCCATAATCATAACCTTTGTGGGCACCGTCATTGGCAATAAAATCAATGGATCTTTCATTCGATGATTTCTCATCACCTAAGAAACGACCCGGAAATCCGAAATAATAAAGTTCCGTTTCACCTTCTGGCCAATCAAATTTATCCTGAAAAGGATGATCAAAAATATAATCCTCATTATATTCTTCATCCTTGATGAAAAACACCTGCCGTGTGTTTAAATCCTCCCGGAAATAACCCACAGGCACACCACAATAGGGCTTCTCAGATCCATTGAGGTAGCAATGCATCACATAATACTCTTTTCCGTCAATCTCCGTAGTACCATCAAGTTTCAATACCCTCCATATGTTTGGCTTTGCCCTCTCCGGTATGACATAATCAACCACATTATATTCCCACGTCTTCCCCATCTCCAGCATCGGATGATAATCATTCCCCGCTGCCTTACTTTTCACAGACCTGACCCATCGTATATCTAATGTTCCATCTTCAAGCACACCATATTCCTGTCCCGGAAAAACAGGATTATCAACATGTAGTTCATCGGCCACTTCATATGAGATGTTTTTCAATTCAACATTGGTTGCACCCAACGGAAGTGCCAGCGAGACATAACGCCTCAACAACATCGGTGATCCGGGTTCACCGGCGGCAGGCAAATCACCCAATTTAAGTACCGAATATTGCATTCCGGCAACTTCCGATGTGGAAATGCTGAATTCAGCTGGATTGAAGGTTTCAACACGCGACAGCGTGGAAGCAAACATATTCAGCGACATGAACAAGGCAGCGAGCAACATTACCGACAATTGCTTCACCATTGCGGAAAAAGTAGAAGTTTTCATGTGATAAGGATTTATTAGGTTGATATTTGATTGGAGCAGAAAACGTTTTGAACAACAAAGGATAAAATCAAACCAATATTGATATTTATTCTAGACATTCAACCATTTCAAGTAATAGAACAGCACAAAGCCATAAGAACGTTTCAACCAGCCTTTATAATTAGCGAATTAATTAAATTACAACAAGTTACGCCAATTAAAATTCCATAACAATGCCAATTAATTTTATTAGCATTAACATTTCCCCAAATATACAAAATAAATTTAAAATTCAGAACTTAAATTAAGGGATTTTTAAGACAACAATAAAAATGTTTTCAGTCATAACTTTGCAACGGTGGAAACAACGTTATATCACCTTTGGAAAGTGATGAACGTTCCCGCAGATAATCAGAAACAATAAACTTCAGGTTATCAAAGGAAACACCCCCGGGAAAGAATTCCTACGGGAAACACCCTTTGGCAAGGCGTTTGCACCACCGGCAATGGGAATGAATCGGGAAACATCCCATTGCCTGCTCCCCGGCATTGGCCTTTGGAAAGTCACATGTCCGTATTCTCGGCGCAGACCTATCCATATCGACAGCATCTGCAAAATAGTACATTGACATTATGGAATTATTTCTCTCGCAGAGGACACAGAGACATGGATACTGTAAAACTCCGTTGGGGAGCATAGGAAAATCTGCGCTCTCCGTGTACTCTGCGAGAGCTTTTTCTTAAGCAAACGGCATGTTGAAAAGTGTGTTGATAATTGTGGAAAACGGGTGGAAAGAGGGTGTGGAAAAACCATGTGGAAAGTTTGGATAAAGTGGGATTAGCGGAGTATAAACGGCTATTGGCATATGTGCAAATAATTGGCAAGAGAGTTATAACAAGGGTTATTCAGTGGGATTTCAACAGTTTTCAATAGATTAATCCAAGGAAAGTTATTAACTTTGCATGTTATTAACAGTGTGTTGATAACATCCTTAATAAGCTATTTATCAGTAGCAATAATGTTGATAATATGATGATATGTGTGTTATTTTATTCAATAACCCTAAAATGCAAGAAAACAGCCTGAAAGTTATCATCGGTTTCAACATCCATTATTAGTATTTAGGATTGACTGATTTTTCAAAAAGAATTTCTCCGAAAAATTAACTTATAAAAAATGAATGTTGAAAAAGGGTTTGTCGATGCTCCGATTCAAGACGGAATTGACCTTGCCGAGGAAATCAAAAAATTGAAAACAGAGAAGGACGCTGTGGTTCTCGCCCACTATTATGTGAGGGGGGAAATCCAGGATGTGGCCGACTTCATCGGCGACTCTCTCGCCCTTGCCCGCATTGCCGAGAAGTTGCCCAACCGGGTGATTGTGCTTTGCGGAGTACACTTCATGGGGGAGACGGCAAAAATCCTTTGTCCCGACAAAAAGGTGTTGGTGCCCGACATGAATGCCGGTTGCTCGCTGGCCGATTCATGTCCTGCCGATGAGTTCCGAAAATTCATCGAGGCTCATCCCGGACATACGGTTGTGAGCTATGTCAACACAACGGCCGATGTGAAAGCTCTGACCGATGTTGTGGTCACATCATCCAATGCCCGGCAGATAGTTGAATCCCTTCCGGCAGATACGCCCATAATTTTCGGACCCGACCGCAATCTCGGAAACTACATCAGTTCCATCACAGGGCGTGACATGCTGGTGTGGGATGGCGCTTGTCATGTCCATGAGCAGTTCTCGGTAGAAAAACTCGTGGAACTGAAAAAGGCGCATCCCGGTGCCAAGGTGCTTGTTCATCCCGAATGCAAGAAAACCATAGTGCTGCTGGCCGACAAGGTCGGTTCCACCGCCGCGCTCCTGAAATATGCCCAGGACAGCGATGCCGGTGAGTTCATCGTTGCCACAGAGAGCGGCATCCTGCATGAGATGATTAAGAAATGTCCCGGGAAAACATTCATTCCGGCTCCACCCTCCGACAGCACGTGTGCCTGCAACGATTGCAGCTTCATGAAGCTGAATACTCTCGAGAAGCTCTACAATACTCTCCGTTATGAGCAGCCGGAGATAACCGTTGACCCCGCTGTGGCCGAGGCAGCCCGCAGACCGATAGAGCGTATGCTTGAAATATCAGAAAAGCTGGGGATATAGGCGGGAAGACTAAAGACTAAAAGACTAAAGACAAAAGCGATAATAGGTGGAATTTATAAGATTTATAGAATTTATAAATTTTATATCTGAAAATAAAAATTAAAGACTGATAACCTGACATGGAATACAGGCACAAGGACATAGAGCAACGCTGGCAGCAGTTCTGGAAAGACAACAAGACGTATAAAACAGAAATAGATAACGGACGGCCTAAGTTCTACGTCCTCGATATGTTCCCTTACCCGTCGGGTGCGGGGCTTCATGTGGGACATCCGCTCGGATACATAGCTTCCGACATTTTTGCACGCTACAAACGTTTGCGTGGTTTCAATGTGCTCCATCCGATGGGATATGATGCCTACGGGCTTCCTGCCGAGCAATATGCCATACAGACAGGCCAGCACCCGGAAGTTACCACCCGCGAGAACATTGCCCGTTACCGCAGTCAGCTCGACCGCATCGGTTTCTGTTATGACTGGGACCGCGAAATCCGCACATGCGACCCCGGTTATTACAAATGGACGCAATGGGCGTTCATCGAAATGTTCAACCACTATTATGACACGGCTCTCAACAAGGCTATGCCTGTGGCCTCGCTTGTCGGGCATTTCGAAGAAAAAGGTTCGGATGGCATAAACGCCGCTGCAACAAAGACTCTGCATTTCACGGCCGACCAGTGGAAGGCAATGGACGAAAAACAGAAGAGCGACACCCTGATGAACTACCGCATAGCCTATCTCGGCAACACGATGGTGAACTGGTGTCCGAAACTCGGAACTGTGCTTGCCAACGACGAGGTGAGCGAGGGTGTTTCAGTACGTGGCGGCTATCCTGTTGAACAGAAGCTGATGTACCAGTGGTGTCTGCGTGTAAGCGCATATGCGCCGAGGCTTCTCGATGATCTGGATAGCGTGGCCTGGTCGGATTCCATCAAGGAGACACAACGCAACTGGATTGGCCGTTCCGAGGGCGCAGAGATGCAGTTCAAGGTAAAGGACAGCGATGTGGAGATGACTATATTCACCACACGTGCCGACACGGTGTTCGGTGTGACTTTCATGGTGCTTGCCCCTGAAAGCAAGTATGTGGACATGATTACCACTGCCGACATGCGCGATGCCGTCAAGGCTTATCGTGACGAGATAAAGCATAAGACCGAGCGTGAGCGCATGATTGATAAAAAGGTTAGCGGTGTGTTCACGGGGACTTATGCCGTAAACCCGCTTTCAGGCAAGGAAATACCGATTTATGTCAGCGATTATGTGCTCGCCGGTTACGGAACCGGAGCCATCATGGCTGTTCCTGCCCACGATAGCCGCGACTACGCTTTTGCACGTCATTTCAATCTTCCCGTAATTCCGCTTATCGAGGGTGCCGATGTCAGTGAACAGAGTTTCGATGCCAAGGAGGGGAAGATGATCAATTCATGCGGGCCTGAACTTGACCTTAACGGCATGGATGTGAAAGATGCCATTGCCGCCACAAAGAAGTTCATAGAGGAAAAAGGGATAGGCAAGATAAAAGTCAACTACCGTCTGCGCGATGCCATATTCAGCCGCCAGCGTTACTGGGGCGAGCCGTTCCCGGTCTATTACAAGGATGGTGTGCCGCATATGTTCGGTCTGGATAACCTTCCGTTGCATCTTCCAGAAATTGACAAGTACCTTCCCACTGAAAGTGGTGAGCCTCCGTTGGGGCGCGCCGAGGGGTGGAAGACCCAAGAGGGGTGGCCTCTTGAGCTGAACACCATGCCAGGTTTCGCAGGTTCGTCGGCCTATTATCTCCGTTACATGGATCCGCATAACGACAATGAACTTGTGAGTGCCGAGGCCAACGGCTACTGGCGTAATGTCGACCTTTATGTTGGTGGCACCGAACATGCCACAGGTCACCTCATCTACTCGCGTTTCTGGAATAAGTTCCTCTATGACCTCGGAAAGGTCTGCGAGAACGAGCCGTTCAGAAAGCTTGTCAACCAGGGGATGATTCAGGGGCGGAGCAATTTCGTCTATAGAATCAAGGACACGAACACATTCGTGTCGTTCAATCTGAAAAAGGGTTACGATGTCACGCCCATTCATGTGGATGTGAACATTGTCAGCAATGACCAGCTCGACCTGGATGCTTTCCGCAAGTGGCGCCCCGAATATGCCGATGCGGAGTTCATCCTTGAGGACGGCAAATACATATGCGGATGGGCGGTTGAGAAGATGTCGAAGTCGATGTTCAACGTTGTCAATCCCGATGACATTGTGGAACGGTACGGAGCTGACACTCTCCGCCTTTATGAAATGTTCCTCGGTCCCATTGAACAGAGCAAACCGTGGGATACCAACGGAATCGACGGGGTGAACCGTTTCATAAAGAAACTGTGGAATCTGTTCTACAAAGGAGACACCCTGCTTGTCAACGATGAGAAACCGTCGGATGAGGCGTTGAAGTCAATCCACAAGCTGATAAAGAAAGTAACGGCCGACATAGAGAATTTCTCTTATAACACCTCTGTAAGCGCGTTCATGATTTGTGTGAACGAACTCGGTGCGCTTAAATGCCATAGCCGCGAGGTTCTTGCCGACCTGCTTGTTCTTCTTGCTCCGTTTGCACCGCATGTGAGCGAAGAGCTTTGGCACGCCATAGGCAACGGAGGAACCATTTGCGATGCGCAATGGCCGCAATGGGATGAAAAATATCTCAAGGAAGCCAACGTGAACTATCCCGTGAGCTTCAACGGCAAGCCCCGTTTCAATATAAGCGTTCCTGCCGATATGCCTGCACAGGAGGTTCAGAAACTCGCATTGGAGAATGAGGCTGCAGCCAAATGGATTGAAGGAAAAACGGTGCGCAAGGTTATCGTTGTTCCCGGAAAGATTGTCAACGTGGTGGTGGGATGATTGCCGCCTGTATCTGTAAGATTAAATATTACAATAAATTGCGTTGAATCACGTTATTTATCAGTAATAGAACCGTGCCGACGATTCATTGCGAATCGTCGGTTGCGGCTTATGCCATAGACTATGAAACTCCCCGAAAAATTTGTATTCGCCACTAACAATGCACATAAGCTTCAGGAAGTCAGGGATATTTTGGGAAAGCGTTGTGAGATTCTGTCGTTAGCCGACATAAATTGCCATGACGATATTCCCGAGACAGCCGATACACTTGAGGGCAACGCCATGATTAAGGCACGTTGGGTGAAAAATCATTATGGGTACGATTGTTTTTCCGATGACACGGGGCTTGAAGTGGAAGCCCTTGGAGGTGAGCCCGGGGTGAAATCGGCACGTTACGCTTCGGCACATGGGGGGAGCGCCCATCATGATTCCAGAGCCAACATGAAACTCCTGTTGGAAAAACTCAATGGTGTCACCGACAGGAAAGCGAGATTCAGAACTGCCGTTGCCATGATTATAGGTTCGACGGAGAAGATTTTCGAGGGGATAGTTGACGGGAAGATAATAGAAGAAGCCAGAGGTATCGACGGATTCGGGTATGACCCGATTTTCATGCCGGAAGGTGAACAGCTGACTTTTGCCGAGATGTCGGCGGAACAAAAGAATTCTCTCAGCCACCGTCGGCGTGCCTTGGACAGTTTCATGGAATTTTTTGACAAGTAACTTTGGTTGCTTAACTGTATAGAAACGTAATCACTCTTCAGCGAAATGATAAAGAAACTTATAATAATACTTGTTGCGTTGCTGCCATCCATGGTACAGGCTCAAGTGGCTGTTGGCGGCTGGACGTTATATTCACCCTTCTTGGGGGTTAACGATATCTCTGAAACGGAGACATATGTATACTACAGGTCGGGCAGTTCGCTTTATCGCATTGACAAGGCTACAATGGAAGTGACTTCAATGAATGTTGCAAATTATCTGAATGACAGCAACATCACCGGCATTTTCGATGACAGGAACAAAAAGAGCATCATAGTGGCCTATGAATCGGGCAACATGGACAGACTTTATGATAACGGTTCCATCTTGAATATACCTGATATAAAGGATGCCGTCATATCGGGGTCGCGTAAAATCAATGACATAGCTTTCGGCAAGGACAATTTTTATGTGGCCGCCGATTTCGGGCTTGTTACCTACAGCGACAAAAAAAACGAGGTGAATGAAAGTATGTTCACCCCGAAACCTGTCAATTTTGTTGCAACTCCCGGTGACCTCACGGTTATTCACTATGACACGAGAATGCACTTTGCAAAGCAGTCGGTGAAAATAACGTCATTGGACAAAATTCCTGTCATAGCCAGCTATACACGCACAAATATGCCCACTGACATGGTCGGTTTCGGCGACAACGGTGTGCTTGTGCTTGCCTATGACCAGATTTACGCCCTTGGTATTGATATGGATAACCAGAGTGTAAAGGAATACTGGATTCAGTCTTTGAAAAATCCTGGTCAGAATGTAAAGGGTCTGTACAAGAAACTGCAATCTGTCGGAACCACGGCTTATGCAGTCAACACCGAAGGAATTTATGAATTGAAAACCCCGGGGGAACCCCCTGTATTGAAGGAACTGCCGCGCACTGATGCCAATACCATTCCACTTTCCTTTATCGGCGATTTAGCCTCAATATGGATTGGCGAGAAAAACGGCATGAAGCAGGTTGACTACACCGGTACCGAACCCGTCGTTTTGCATTCAGGAATAAAGGGCTCCGACCTCACCGTTCCTGCAATCCATGCCATGCACGTCGGCACATCCGGCAAGATTTATGTATATAACCTCGGTGAACAGGAATCATTCGGTTTAAAATCAGATCAAAATAGGACATGTAAGGTAAATACCGTTGAAAACGGAGTTATAAAGGATGTATCGGCTTTTGATGTGGGGAAGGACAATAAAAACGGAGCCTCCCAAACCGCACCTTATGTGATAAAATTTAACTACAATCTGGTGGAAGACCCTCTTGATCCTGACGCTTATTACATAGGGTCCTTCTTTGAAGGGTTATTCAGGATAAAGAATGGTAAACAGACACACAAGTTCTACACCCATAATTCTGTCATTGCGGATAATGGCTATGCCTGTTGTGTGATGCAACCTCTGATTGATAAGAATAACAATTTGTGGGTGTATAAATTTGGCGGAGACGGTGAAGCGCACAAACGTTTTTGTATTTTAGGGTCAGATAAAAGATTGTCTGACAACTCAAAAGCTGCCGATTGGAAAGAACGGGCAGTCAGCGGGTGGCTTAAGGATAATCGCGGTTCATATGGAATAGTGTGCCAGGAATCTGATTATATATTGTTTTGCAATGGCCGCTATAGCAAGGATATAGTGATATTCGACACCAAAGGAACGGCCGACACCGGCGATGACACTTACCGTTATGTGAACACTTACGTCAATCAGGATGGCAAGGAACTGTCATTTGACCATATGATATGTATGGTAGAAGATACCAAAGGGCGCATATGGGTGGGCACGAGCAACGGGGTGTTTGAAATAACAGATCCAGCTGCGGCAGTCAATGCTTCCACCATTAATGTGAACCAACTGAAAGTTCCCAGGAACGACGGGACAAATCTTGCCGATTATCTATTGTCGAGCCAATTGGTTTCCTCCATAACCATTGACCCGGCTAACCGTAAGTGGATTTCCACCATAGGGTCCGGGGTTTATCTTGTCAGCGAGAACGGCGACGAGATACTCGAACATTTCACCGAGGCTAACTCCATCCTGCCCAACACCGTGTATGCCGTGGCATGTGACCCCAATTCCAATAAGGTTTATTTCGGGACGGACATAGGTTTGATTGAGTACAGTTCAACTTCCGCTCCCGGGAGTGACAATTACGATGATGTGTATGCCTATCCCAACCCTGTTCGCCCTGATTTCACAGGTTGGATAACAGTGACGGGACTGATGGACAATTCACTCGTGAAGATTGCCGATGCGGCAGGGAATGTGTTCTACCAGGGTCGCAGTGACGGAGGTATGTTCACGTGGGACGGTTGCAACCCTGCCGGGGAACGTGTCAAGACAGGTGTATACTATGTTTATGCCTCGCAGAATGCCACGGGTGACGCTTCAGCGTGTGTAACCAAGATAATGGTTGTGAATTGATAAAGTCTATAATTCAATAGAGTTGGGTCGGCAGAGAGTTCTGTCTGCCCAATTCTTGTTTAGGATATTTATATACTGCAATGGTTACTCTTAAATATGCGGATGAACGGGACCGTGCCTATGGGCTTGGCGGCATGGCCGCATGTCTCGTTTTCCTTGAGAATGAAGATTTCATAGAATCTGTTAGTCTTGATGCCCCTGCGGATTGCGGCCTTGTGCTGTCGCCAGAATTTTATTATGCCCCCAACCAGCAGTTGTCGGCAAAATCCGTGTGGAAAGAGAATTTGAATCATTTTGAGGTGGTGGCCGGGCTGCTTGTGTCAAATGTTTTGTCGCGGGCATTGGTGAGGCATCGGATTGAGATATCGCGTGAGCTTGCCGACCTGTTGCTTTCCCGCCTCAAGGAGGAGGGTCGCGAATTGTGCGCTCTCGATGACGATGAAGTAAAAGATATATTTTACAAGACTTATAACTATTTCCACAGGGTGTTTTCCCATGGTGATGTGGCACGCATAATGGACGGGATGGTGGATAAATTCGTTCAGGAGCGTGTGCTTGAAAAAGAATCCA
>WSMN01000016.1:0-237 GCA_013316535.1 Muribaculaceae bacterium
AACATATACATAGCTTCCTGATTCCGCGAGCATATCGGTGGACACGACAAGCCGACCGTCCGACGCCACCTCATACCTGTACCATACCTTTGCAACGGTTTCAGGCAGTCGGGCGGCCTCTGCAACATCCAAAGGAGATGCCGTGTATGCATGTGTGAACATGGCTTCACCGCAGTCGGGGCGCAGCATCACGTTTGCATTGCGCGACCTACAGGCAGGAGAAAGCCCGCTTAAGCC
>WSMN01000016.1:247-24273 GCA_013316535.1 Muribaculaceae bacterium
GTTCGACGGCACATTCGGTGCATATGATTTCGTTCGAGGGGAAAATTCCTCACAGTGGTACTCCGTTGAGTTGCCGGAGGGGATATTTTCGTTGTCGTCGTCAACCTATATGACCATGTCGTTATATTACGGGGGCGATGCGGAGACCCCGTTGGCACGTAGCGTATCTTTTTCCGAAGCCTCGGGCTATTATTATGGGTTCAAGTCCTATGCGGTCAATGCCGCCGGACGCTACTTGATAGAACTAACCTATCCGGAAGAGAAATTTTCCGCGACACTGGCAATGCGGGTTCCAGAGGAAGGTGAGGCGGCCTCCACGGCTGTCAGGATTGAGGTAACGGGGGAGACCATGACATACGAGTTTCCCGAGGTTGCCTACGATGACACCCCGATGTGGTATAGCATCGACCTGCTTGCCGGGGAGTTCAATATGTTCAACAACGGATATACAGTTGGCGGATTTTATTCAGGGACCGACTTTTTTAAGCCTATGGCGGATGTGAAGTACAGTGCTGACAACGGGTATGCCATATCAGGTTTACGGATCCCGGCTCCGGGGCTTTATTATTTCTGCCTGTCGCGTGCCGACGGCGGCATTGCCACTTTAAAGGGAAGCGCCTTGGAAACAGGCGGCTCTATAGACAGTGCCGATGTCGGCGACGATTCGGTCTCAGTATCGGTTTCGGCGGGTTGTATAAGGATTCGTGCCAACGGTGTGGTGGTATCGGTCTGCGATATGAACGGACGTGTGGTGCAAGCCGGCACGGTGAATAAGGAGACGCAAATTGCAGTGTCTCCCGGCATATATATCGTCAAGGTCGGTGGCAAGGTTGAAAAGATTGTGGTTATGTAATCAGTGCTGACCGAATTTGATTCTAACTGATGAGTGGCCGCCGGAAAATCTTTTGGGCGGCCACTCAACTTTGTATGCGGTGGAGATGTTATAATGAATGAAAACAATATTAAATCCAAAGAGGGCTGTCAATGGAAAATCATATGGACTGATGATTCCGGTGACTGACCTGATAACAAAAACACATTAGAGTTATGAGAAACTTAGACATTATCCTGGCCGTTGTGGGCGGCGCATTGGTGGGTGCTTCGCTCGGTTTGTTGTTTGCTCCCAAAAAGGGTGAGGACATGCGCGATGAGATCGCCGCCTATCTCGAATCCAAAGGCATAACGCTCAAGAAGAACAAACTTGACCGTCTGGTTGACGAACTGAAGGAGGAGATTAAGATATAAATAGACAGTCACGATACCTTCGGATGGTAAATCTGAATATTAACCAAAAAAGATAAAGATATATGAGAGGATTGAACATTCTATCGGCTTTCCTTGGCGGCGCTATTGTCGGTGCTGGTGCCGCGTTGCTTTTCGCTCCTGAAAAAGGTGAAGACCTGCGCGGTCAAATCAAGCATCTGCTCAAGAAATATGGTGTGTGCAAATGCTCCAAAGAGGAGGAACTTGACACTATAGTAGACGAAATCGCTGCGGAAATCAAGAAATCATGACCGTAACCGCCAGGTGTAATCGCCTGGGCTGTAAGGTTATTCCGGGGGAGCTGGAAACATGATGCATGTCAAGGGCTCCCCCGTGTCTATGGACAATCTCTTAATTCCAACTATTTATATATGAAAGCCAACGGGAAGATTCCACAAACTATTCACACATTGGCCGACCTCACAAAGCGGTTGGTGTCGCTGTATGTAGAGAATGTAAAGTTTACGGCGGCGGAGAAACTTACAGTGGTTATGTCGGCGGGAGTGCTGCTGGTTGTCGCTGTGGTGTTGGGCATTTTTGCGCTTGCATTCCTTTCGGGAGCATGTATAGAGCTGTTGGCCTTGGTTTTGCCGGCATGGGCAAGCTATGCGATTCTCGGAGGGGTCTTTCTTTTGCTTGTGATTGTGGCGTTTGTGTTGAGAAAGCATCTGATTGTGAATCCCATTGCGCGTTTCGTGAGCAGACTGGTGTTTGACACCCGTAATGAAGACGATGACGATAAAGGAAAGGAGGATTGACAGTTATGAAATTGGAGAATATTGATAGCCGTCTTGAGGCTCCCGGAGTTGCCATCTCTGCCAATCCGGAAATTTCGCGTGAAGCATTGGAGGAAGCTGTCCCTGTGTCGTATGTGGTGAACGAATCTGATTGGACGGAACCTGCCGTCTGCGGTTCCCCTGCTGGATGCAAGGGGCATAAAGGTAAGAAGCGGCTCCATTGCAAGCACCGCAGGCAGCATCGTTTCAAGGGGTACACCATTGATGAGCTGCGGATGAACAAAGTTGTGAGCGAATTGAAAATCGCAGCAGCAAAGAACCGCCTGATGATGATGGTGTCGCCGGAGGTGAAGGGGGAGGTCAATACTATTAAAAGCTGTGTGCGTGGATTCGACACGTTCATGAAGTATCTGGATGTGGCGTTGCTTGCCTATGGCATATCCCGCAGAGTGTCGCGCTTTTTCGGAAAGTTCTCCCGCCGCCGATGAAAGTGAAGCTTGATGATTGAGGCTTTGGCACGTTGATTAAGTTTTCGTAACTTTGTGACAATACAAACACATGATGTTATGAACGACTACATAAGGACGCGCCTTGATTTCACACGTTGCGTTGCGGATGGTTCCGTTGAGATGGAAACGGCCACCGATGTCATGGCTTCACTGCTGTGTGATGTCGGGTATGAGAGTTTTGAGCCTGATGGTGAGGGACTGACAGCATTCATCCGTAAAGAGGATTTCTCCGACGAGGCTTTGAAAAGTGCGCTCGAGGAGTTTCCCTTGGCAGGTTTTGCAATCACATGCTTGCTGGAGACGGTTGAGGGGCAGGACTGGAACAAGGAATGGGAAAAGAATTATTTCCAGCCGATAGTGGTCGGGAACCAGTGTGTGATACACAGTTCGTTCCACACTGATTTCCCGGTATGCCGCTATGACATTGTGATTGATCCGAAAATGGCATTTGGAACGGGTCATCATGCCACCACGTCGCTGATAATAGAGCGGATTCTCTCGCTTGACATGGAGGGTAAAAGCGTGATTGACATGGGCACCGGCACCGGGATTCTTGCCATTTTGGCCGCCATGAGGGGGGCTTCGCCTGTTGTCGCCATAGAAATTGATCCTGCTGCGGAAATCAACGCACGAGAGAATGTGGCATCCAACGGACACCCGGAGATAGATGTACGCCTCGGAGATGCCGCATTGCTTGACGGACTGCACACCGACCTGTTCATTGCCAATATCAACCGCAATATAATTACCGCCGACCTTGCCGCTTATGCAGCCACGCTGAAAAGCGGGGGTACAATGCTGTTAAGCGGTTTTTATGAACAGGATATTCCTGTCATAATGAAAGTTGCCACACCCTTTGGGCTTGTGGAAGCAGGGCACGATGTGAAAGGAGACAACTGGACTTGCCTGGTGCTCCGCAAAGAATAAACCATTCGTTTCATCATTTATTATGGCCTCATTTTTTAATTGCAACCGGCATTGGTTGCTTGCGGCATTGTTCTCGGCGGCTTTGTTTAGCTTGCCTGCCCAGAATCAGGCAGCAATTGTCGCTGACACAACCTCCCTAACCGGGAAGCCCGCAGGAAAATCCCAGATGGGTGATGCGTTCCGGGAGAACGGGGCTATCGGGCATTTCACATGGGGCGTTGACATCGGAAGCGGTGTCGACCTCACCAGCCATGACATGACCATGTTTGAACTGGGGGCATGTTTCGGATATAAGGGCAGCTGGATGAGATTTGCAGGCATCGGTGCGTCCATCGTGTCGATGATGAATAATTCATCAAGGTGCTATCCTGTCTACGGGATGTTACGCACATCGTTCTCGCGCTACCACCGTCTGTGTTTCATGGAGGTGCAGGCCGGGGTTTCATTTAATTCCATACTCGATTATAAGCAGCAGACGGATTTCTACGGTTCGTTGGGCATCGGTCTTACGTTGGCTCATTCCCGCAAATTCACGTCGCATGTGGTTTTGCGCGGCGTGTTCATGCCGCTGTCGCCTGTCGAGGTTGACGGTGCCCGCCATCTCACCTACGATATAGGCTATGCCTGCATAGGCATTGGCTGTGCATTTTAAGACGTAATTCCCGTCTGCCATTTGGGTGAAACGAAGGCTATGCGTCAAAAAATATTGATTTTTGACGCATAGCCTTCGAGTGTATGAAAAAAGTGCTGTGCAGTGGGTTATTTGGTGTTTGCGTTGGTCTTCGCAGGTTTGTTGTCCTTCAGCTTGAAGCTGATTGGGATGGTGTAGTGGCAGCTGACTGCTTTGCCGTCGATGGTGCCGGGGGTGAATGCTGGCATTGAGCTTACCACGCGCACAGCTTCTGCATCAAGGTCTGGGCCTTGGCTCCGTATAACCTCTGCATCTGTAACAGCACCGGTGCTGGTTACAACAAACCTGACTACCACGCGCCCTTCTTTACCGGCTTTCATTGCCGCTTCAGGATAACGTATATTGTCAGCAATGAAGTTCATAAGTGCTGCTTCGCCGCCGGGGAATTGCGGCATTGTCTCTGTTGCTGTATAGACATCTTTCTGTTTTGCCGCTGTTTCCTTCATGGATTTGGTATCGGTATATGCGAGGAATGTTTCGGATTTACCGCTCTGGTTTTTGAGCGTGACATACATATCGGCCGGGTTGTCGTTGCTTTTCTTGATTTCGATTGCTGCAATGTCGGCTGCCTCAATGTTGTCCAAAGATTTCCATTCTTGCTTCTCTCCGTTGACATATACGGTCACATTTGTGGTGGAAGCATCCGCCGCCTGCGAGGACGCTGCATCGCCGGTTTTCCCCAGTGTTATTATTTTCGTGCCGGTGTTGCCATCGGTGACTTCGGCTATGTCACCTTTGAGTTGAACCGACATGGACTGCACCGTTTGCCTTTGTGGTGTGTTTTCCGTAACTTTGTTGCCGGGAACGGTCAGTTCGGCTGCGGAAGCGTCGGACAGAACCGATGCTACAGCCGGAAGGTTTGTAACGAGCAGCGCGAGAGCGCCTGCGGGGATGATGGCCATGGCGCGAAGGCGTCGGGCAACTGATGATTTTGTTTTGTACATCATAGTAACACGTTTTTTAAGTTTGCTATGGTTCAGGCTGTTGGCAAGTGACGGGAATCTCGCGCCGACAGCCTTTTTTATTAGTAACATCTGGTATTGACGCAGGTCGGATCCCGACTGCATCACAGCCTCATCGGCCTGGTATTCGTGTATGGCCTTAAGTTCTTCGCGCATGAGCCATGCCGCCGGGTTGTACCATTGGAAAATGGCGATAATCTGTGCCATAAGGAGGTCAATCCAGTGGCGGGCATCGAGATGGCGGGTTTCGTGCACTGTAATTACATCGCCCGAAGCTTCATGGTCGGCGCGGCTCATCACGATGTAACGCAGCCAGCTGAAAGGTGCCACTCCCGGAGTGTCGGTCAGTACCAGGGTGTGTTGGCCGATGCGGTGTTTTTCGCCGGAGGTCACGATGCGTATGAGCCTTATGGCTACAAGCATGGTGTAGACCGATGCGGATGCCATGCCGATTATGTATATTCCAAGTAACACGCGTGGCAGCAACGGAGGAGTGGTTTCGATTAATGCCATTTGTGGTGTCCCTATGGCTATTTCGGTCACTGCGTCCAACATCTTGGTTGGTCTGTCCGACATGGCTTTTATGGCTGGGATTATTAACGGCAGAATGGCGGATGCGCCATAGATTGACCACAGGACTGCGCGATTGTAGCGGTGCTGGTTTTCTCCGGCAAGCATCCATTTGTAGATGAGATACATTGCCGCCAGCAGTATGCCCGATGCAATGGAATAGGAAAAGATTTCGCCCATGGTGACTTATTGTTTGGATGCAGGATTCTTGCTTTCAATTAGGTCGATTATTTCGCGGAGCTCCTCGACCGATATTTTTTCCTCCTCTGCCAGTGCTGATACTGCGCTTTTGTAGGAATTGTCGAAATAATCACGTATTATCCGGGCAATGGAGCGGTCACGGAAATCGTTTTTTTTCGCCACTGCAAAAAAGCGGTGGGAGGTGCCGAGAACCTCATGCGACACATAGCCTTTGTCCTCAAGGATGCGCACGAGGGTGGCCACGGTATTGACATGCGGGCGTGGCTCCGGGTACAGTTCCACCATTTCGCGCACGAACATGGGGCCGTGTTCCCAAAGCATGTGCATTATTATTGATTCCTTTTCAGTCAGTGTCTGACGTTTTCTTCCGGCTTTCATGGCTGTTTGTAATCTGATGATATAACTAATGAATTAGTTTGCATGGCAAAGGTAGAACTAAGAAATTAATTCTGCAACTAATCAATTAGTTTTTAAGGTTAAATAATGTTAATTGCATTTGGTTCAAAGAACGCACTTTGGTGGATCTGCAAGATGGGATAACCGCATAAGGATGTTTGCCCGGGAATGGGGCAGGTGACGGCTATTGGCAGTCGGTTGGTACGAAGTGTTGGTGGGCGCAACATTCGTGGAGTGTATGGTCCACAATTATGTGGCGGTTGGCCATTGTGGATATTACGCTCATTTCGTGGCTTACAAGGATTATTGTGGTGGATGGCGCGATGTCGGCTATTATACGGTAGATGTGTTCCTCGAAATGTTTGTCGAGATAGCTCAACGGTTCGTCAAGCACAAGAATCTGCGGTCGTGAAATAAGGGCGCGACCCAATAGCGCGCGTTGGAGCTGGCCGCCGGAAAGGTTGCCTATCGACTTGTTTTCATGGCTGTGTAATTCCACAAGTTTCAGGATTTCGGTTATGCGTTCCCGGCGTTCATGGGCCGATTGAGTTACGGTTCCCAATAACCCCGATGAGATAACTTCTTTCACTGTGATGGGGAAACGGGCATCGACCATGTTTTTTTGTGGCAGATACCCTATGGGGAGCTGTCGGCATGGCTTGCCGTTGTAAAAATATGTCACGGAGCCTGCCGTTGGTTGCAGCAACTTGAGGAGGATGCGCAGAAGGGTGGTTTTGCCTCCGCCGTTAGGACCGGTTACGGCCAGGAAGTCTCCTTGGTTTACATCGAGCGACACGTGCGACAGGATTTCCCGGTTGTCACGTTTCATGCTGATGTCGGAGAGCCTTATTACAGGTGTCATTTCGATGTTGCGGTGAGTGATGATACTATTGTCTGCATGTCTTTTTCCCAATCAGTCGACATGAGATTGACGCAAACGGGTTCCATCCCTGTGGCCGCTGTGATGGAGGCCGATTGTCTTTGGTCAAGTCCTTCAGGGATGAAAAAAGCGAGGGGTTGTCCGGCGTTGGCCCGGTTTATGGATTGTTGCAATTGCAGCGGTGACGTTTCTTTGTTTTCAACGTTGAATGCGATTTGCTGCAAGCCGTAGTCACGGGCAAAATAGCTTAGAGAGGGGTGCCATATCAGGAATGTCCGCGATGGCAGGTGTGACAATCGGAGCCGGAAGTTTTCGTCGAGTGAATCAATACGTTGGATTAGATTGCGGTGCCTTGACCGATAATATGTTTCATGTTCCGGGGCTATCCGGCAAAGCGCCTGTAGCATGTTGCCGGCTATTGTACGTGCGTTTTTCACTGATGCCCAGATATGCGGGTCGGACGCGTCTTCATGGTCGTGTCCGTTTTCATGGTCGTGCTTGTGGCTGTGTGTGCCATATATAAGGTCTATTCCGGGCGACATGGGGAATATCTCAAGGTCGGGATTGTTTTGATGCAACTTTGATGCCACGGAGTGTTCGAACGGGAGTTCGCCTGACATAATCAGTGCACCTGAACGGTTCAGGTCGCGCAATGTGCCCATGCCGGGTTCGAATGTTTCGGGGTCGGTGCCTGATGGTAACAGTGTTGTGATGTGCAGGCTGTCTCCTCCAATGGCTTTGGCGAAATATTCAAGAGGTGGAATGGAGACCGCCACTGATGGAATCTTGTCTGTTGCGGTGTCATTTTTCTTTTGGCCGTCATTGCATGATGCGATGCACATGGATAGCATGAGGGCCAATGCCACGGGTATGCGGATTGGGACGGAAAGGCTTTTGAAATGAAAGGTGAATTGTGTCATGCTTTTTATTCTTTTTTCAAGAACGGATGTGGGGATTTACAAAACATGTTGTAAAACATGAGTGGCGATAATCCCCGTGGCTTGGCCGCTCCGACAGACTGTTGATATTCCTCATGTACCGATGCCGGTTGGAGGTTTTGGTTTTATAAAATACTGCGTGTCAGCTGACTGCTGTTTGCATTTCTCGTAGATGCCACGCCGCGACATGGAAGTGCGCTGCCGTGCGGGATTACAAAATTAACAAAAAAACATTATTTATTGTTGCGATATAACTGATTGCAGGAACAAAAAGCGTGATAAAAAATTTCATTATTCAAAATATTTATTCTAACTTTGTCGAAAGGGACAGGAAACATTCATTAAATGGCTCCTGTTGGCAAAAATTTTTAGCCATGGTTCGTTTATGGGTTTGTCGGCATTTGAAGGATGTGCATAAGCCTATGGACATTTTAGATTCGTTTGCATTTCAGGTGCCGGATTCTAAAACAAAAGTGGAAATATAAACAGGTTAACGTAAAGGGAATATTAAAACCTAATCATTAAACGTATGTCACGCTTACACATTGACAATCTCGACACCAAGATTCTTCAGATGCTGGTCGACAATGGTCGTAAACCGTTTTTGGAAATCGCCCGTGAATGCGGGGTTTCAGGAGCCGCCATCCACCAAAGAATTGCAAAGCTTCAGGCGACCAATATTTTGGAGGGTTCGCGTGCCTTGATTAAGCCGACTACTTTGGGCTACGACACATGTGCATTCATCGGGGTTTTCCTGAAAGATCCCGCATCATTCAACGATGTTGTGGAGAGCCTCAAGGAAGTGCCTGAAGTGGTGGAGTGCCATTTCACTACCGGCCAGTATGACATGCTCCTCAAAATTTATGCCCACGACAATGAACACCTGCTGCATTTGATTCATGAGAAACTGCAGCCGCTGGGTCTTCTCCGCACCGAAACACTGGTTTCGTTCCGTGAGGTGTTCAGCCGTGCGCTGCCTGTCACAACCAAGAAAGGATGAGCCGACGGCCTAATGGATGATGCGGTTGCCGTTGTGCGGGCGCATCCCCGAAAAATATGATTAAAGCCATTGCTCCCGATGTGACTTCGGGTGCGATGGCTTTCTTCGGTTACGGTTCTGGACGGGTGTGGATGTTACCCCGCCGTGCCTGGGGCGAATATTTGTGAAATTTTGGACGGGAAAATTTGTGGTGTGTTATTATAAATTCATACCTTTGCGATGCTGAACCGCTATGGGCGGCAGACAGAAGTCAGGTTGACTTCAGATACTAATAATCAGATAACTATCAGTACAATTGTCATGATATTCAATTTTAGAATAGTTTCCGACGAGGTTGATAACTTCAAGAGAGAGATTAAAATTGATGCCGATGCAACTTTTCTTGACTTGAAGAACGCTATTTGCGAAAGTGTTGACTATGACAAGAATCAGATGTCATCGTTTTTTCTTTGTGCCGATAATTGGGAGAAGGAAAAGGAAATAACCATGGAGGATATGGGTTCCGATTCGTCGCAGGATGTATATTTGATGGAGGACACCGTGCTTTCCGACATGATAGACGATGAGGGTCAGCGCGTGATGTTCACTTTCGATTATATGACCGACCGCTCTTTCTTCATGGAAATGAAGGAGCTTATTCCCGGTAAGAGCCTGAAAGACCCGGTGTGTACGCTCTCATTGGGGAAAGCTCCGGCTCAAATGGTCGATTTCGCTGAATTTGAAGCCAAGACGGATGCAAAAGCCAAGGCTGCAGCTGCAGCCGCATCGGAGGATATGGATGAGGACTTCTATGGTTCCGACTCCTATAATGACGACGAATTCGACATGGCGGGGTTCGATGAGATGACTTTTGACCAATAAGGCACATTCGCCCCGGGTTTCAGGGGCGCGTGTCGGGAAGGCATTTAATAAGATTCATGAACGCGCTTACCGAAGCTATGCTTCCAAGGGCGCGTTTTTTATTCGTTCAATTATGGATGATAAGTAACTGGTCGAAATTATTTTGATATTTGCCCGAGGAAAATTTTTAGAAGATTTTCCTCTATTCATCAGGAATGTAGCGAGCTACACTCCTGATGAATAGAGGAAAAGATTCAAAAATTTCGCCGGGGAAATATTGAAATAGTCAGACCGGTCAGTATAAAATAATTTTGAACAGTTACTTACTATGGAGCATAACCGGGAGCTTGAACTGGCATGGGAATATGCCGAGCATACGGGAGTGAGCATTTTTCTCACTGGGAAAGCCGGTACCGGCAAAACCACCTTTCTCCACACTTTGCGGCAACGCAGTGCCAAGTCGATGGTGGTGGTGGCACCGACAGGTGTGGCGGCCATCAATGCCGGCGGTGTTACCATCCATTCGTTTTTCCAATTGCCGCTTTCGCCTTATGTGCCCGGTTCGGATTACCGTGATAAATTCAATTTCTCGAAAGAAAAATTGCGGATAATCCGTGCACTGGACCTGTTGGTGATTGACGAAATATCCATGGTGCGTTCCGACCTGCTCGATGCCATTGACAATGCATTGCGAAAATACAGGCGTAGCCCGCGTCCGTTCGGTGGCGTCCAATTGCTGATGATAGGGGATTTGCAGCAACTGGCCCCGGTTGTCACCCCACAGGACGAGGTTTTGCTTCGGGGGCATTATTCCACACCCTATTTTTTCGGCAGCAATGCTTTGGCACAGATTCCTTATGTCACAATAGAGCTTGCGAAGGTCTACCGGCAGCAGAACGAGAGTTTTGTCAATTTGTTGAATCATGTGCGCGAAAACTGCCTTTCTTCCGATGACCGGGATATGCTTGCCTCAAGGCTCAACCCGATGTTCCGGCCTGCCCCGGACAGCGGCTACATACGGCTGACGACACATAACCACACTGCCGACAGTTATAATTTCGGCGAATTGGCACGCATACGGCAGCCGCAGTTCCATTACAATGCCGAGATAAAGGGCACTTTCCCGGAGTATTCTTTCCCGACGGCAGAGAAACTGGAACTCAAGGTAGGGGCGCAAGTCATGTTTGTGAAGAATGACTCTAACCCTGATAAAAGATATTACAATGGTAAAATCGGTCATGTGGTTTATGCCGACGCAGGTTGTGTTAAGGTATTGTGCCTGGGTGAGACAGACCCTATAGAAGTTGTTCCGCAAGTATGGGAAAACGCCAAATATACCGTCAACGACACAACCAATATCGTTGAGACAGAAGTGCAGGGAACGTTTACCCAGCTTCCATTGCGCTTGGCATGGGCAATCACCATCCATAAGAGCCAAGGGCTTACTTTCGACCGGGTTATCATAGATGCCGGAGCGTCTTTCGCTCCCGGGCAGGTGTATGTGGCGCTTAGCAGATGCAAGACATTGGAGGGGATTGTGCTTGTCACGAACATCGGTACGAATATCGGCGGAGACCCGCAGGTGGAGGAATATATCGCACGTCAGGATGAGGAGGCTGCACGTAGTGTGGAGCGTCTGCCGGATATAAAGAAGGAATATTACCGGTATCTGCTGGTGGAGCTGTTCAGCTTCGGGGAGCTTGTGTCTACGCAGGACGCATTGTCGAGGTTGTTTGCTCAGACGTTCCGCCATTCCTTCCCGACGGAAACTGAAAGGCAACAGGAGATTGGATTGCAGCTGCGGGAAAAGGTGATTGGCATCGCCGACAAATGGATTGCAATGTTGAGCAACATGTCTTATGAGGCTCTTTGCGCACCTGATTTTCTTGCGCGGGTAGGGAATAGCGCAGTATACTTCCAAAAGGAACTGACCGGGATATTCGGTGATTCATTACGCGGTGCCGCGAAGGTGCGCACCGACAATAAGAAAGCGTCACAGCGTGTGAAGGATCTGGTGTCCGACTTGCGCCAGTTGCTTGATGCACGCGTGTATCTGCTTGCTCAAATTGCCCAGGAAGGTTTTTCCACGGCTCGTTACTTGCGGTTCAAGCAGGTGGCTGCGCTTGATGCTACACGTGAAAACTCTCTGAAGCGTGTTGCCAAAGGAGGGCGTTTCAAAGGTGAGCCTGCGGGGGCAGTTTCGGTCAATTCCAAAGGGGAGGCGTCCGCGACTTCAGGTAAGGCTGCAAAACATAAATCGTCCGGCACAAAACAACGGCCGAGCCATGAAGTCAGTTTCGAGATGTTCGCTCAAGGGCTGTCGCGCGAGGAGATTGCCCGTGAACGGGGCTTCACTGTGGGAACAATCACTAACCACTTGCTCAAACATGTAGAATCAGGCCGTCTCACACTTGGCGATGTGCTGACCCCTGTTGTGGTCAATGCCGTTGAATCGGCCATACGGCATGAAGGGGGATATGATTTTACGGCTGTCAGGGCGCTCCTGCCGGCTGATATTTCCAATGCCGACATCATTGCTGTCGGCGCGGCATGGCGCCGGGCTAATCCGGCTTAACACTTATTTGGATTGCAGCGTACAATGCGACCTTTTGGGAATGCCGAAAATATTGTAACTTTGTGCAAAATAAACTGACAACCACATTACAACTACTGACAGCGATGGCACAACAGGAAGATGTGTTTAAAAAGATAATTTCCCATGCCAAGGAGTATGGGTTCGTGTTCCAATCGAGTGAAATCTACGATGGGCTTTCTGCCGTTTACGACTATGGTCAGAACGGTGTGGAGCTCAAGAACAATATAAAGCGTTACTGGTGGGAGGCAATGACGCTGCTTCACGAGAATATCGTGGGGATTGATTCGGCCATATTCATGCACCCCTCCATATGGAAGGCATCAGGCCATGTCGACGCATTCAACGACCCACTGATTGACAACCGCGACTCGAAGAAGCGTTACCGTGCCGATGTGCTTATTGAAGAGCAGATTGCAAAAATTGATGATAAGATAGAGAAAGAGGTTGCCAAGGCGGCCAAACGTTTCGGCGATAGCTTCGATGAGGCTCTTTTCCGTCAGACCAATCCGCGCGTGATGGAGCACAAGGCCAAGCGCGATGCGTTGCACCAGCGTTTTTCCGATGCGATGAACGCCAACGACCTTGAGGAGCTTCGCCAGATTATAATAGACGAGGAAATCGTTGACCCAATCAGCGGAACCAAGAACTGGACCGATGTTCGTCAGTTCAACCTCATGTTCAAGACCGAGATGGGTTCGACCGCCGACGGTGCCATGGCGGTTTATCTGCGTCCGGAAACGGCGCAGGGAATCTTCGTGAACTACCTCAATGTGCAGAAAACGGGTCGTATGCGCATTCCCTTCGGTATTGCGCAGATTGGCAAGGCTTTCCGCAACGAAATTGTAGCACGTCAGTTCATTTTCCGTATGCGTGAGTTCGAGCAGATGGAGATGCAGTTCTTCGTGCGTCCCGGTTCGGAACTGGAATGGTTCAAAAAATGGAAGGAAACGCGTCTGAAATGGCACAAGGCTCTTGGCCTGGGCGATGAGAAATATCGCTATCATGACCATGAGAAACTTGCACACTATGCCAATGCTGCCACCGACATAGAATTCCAGATGCCGTTCGGCTTCAAGGAGGTGGAAGGTATACATTCACGCACCAATTTCGACCTTTCCCAGCATGAGAAATTCTCGGGTAAGAAAATCCAATATTTCGACCCTGAACTCAATGAAAGCTATATCCCCTATGTAATCGAGACTTCGATTGGTGTTGACCGTATGTTCCTTAGCGTGATGTGTTCTTCTTATGAAGAGCAGACACTCGACGGGGGCGACACCCGCGTTGTGCTCCATTTGCCTGAAGCCCTTGCCCCGGTGAAGTGTGCCGTAATGCCGCTTGTGCGCAAGGATGGTCTTCCTGAAAAAGCCCGCGAGATTGTCAACGACCTCAAGTTCGATTTCAACACCCACTATGAGGAGAAGGATTCTATCGGCAAGCGTTACCGCCGTCAGGATGCAATCGGCACGCCGTTCTGTATCACCGTTGACCACCAGACGCTCGAAGACAACACCGTGACGCTTCGTGAGCGTGACTCCATGGAGCAGAAACGTGTGAACATTTCAGAGCTTCATGCCCTCATCCACGACCGCGTGAGCCTCAACAGCCTTTTGAGAAAGCTCGGCTGATGAACAATGGGTGCCGCCCGTGTTGTTATCAAGGAGGGTGCCTCCAAAAATTTACTAATGTTTAAAATTCGGATTAAATGAAAAAAGGAACAATAATCGGCATAGTTGTTGCCGTGTGTCTTGTGTTTCTGTTCGCAGGAGGATGTTCCTCCTATAACGGGATGGTCGATGCCGACCAGGCTGTGCAGAAGCAGTGGGGACAGGTTGAAAACCAGTATCAGCGTCGTGCCGACCTCATACCGAATCTCGTCAACACGGTGAAAGGATATGCAGCCCATGAAAGCTCCACGCTGGAGTCGGTGACCAATGCCCGTGCCGGGCTTACCAAAGCCTACGATGAGGCACAGGCCATCACTCCGCAACAGGCACAGGCCAATGTGGCCGCCTATCAGGAGGCACAGAGCCGCTTGAAGGGGGCGCTCGACATCTATGTCAATGCAGTTCGTGAGGCTTATCCCGACCTTAAGGCCAACGAGAACTTCCTGAACCTTCAGGCACAGCTTGAGGGAACGGAGAACCGTGTCGCAACAGAGCGTATGCGCTACAATGAAGCGGTGGAAGTTTATAACAAGAAAGTGCTCCGTTTCCCCGGCAAGATTTTCGCATCATTGTTCGGCTTCGACAGCAAGGATATGTTCAAGGCCGAAGAGGGTGCGCAGAAAGCTCCCAAAGTGGAATTCTAATTATCGGTTCGACCATTTTATTGAAATAGACAGAACGTGAAGAAACTGTTTTATATGTTCGGCTTGCTTGTGGTGTCGGCGATGACGCTCACCGCATGTGGCGATGACGATGACGACAACACGTGGGAGGATTACCGCGAATGGCGCGAGGCAAACAAGACCTGGTTTGCCGAGCAAGCCAACAAGCTCGACAAGGATGGAAATCCTTATTATGAAAAAGTGTCGCCCGAATGGGCCGGCGGACAGTACATACTTGTGCATTGGTTCAACGACCGTTCGGAGACAGCCGGTAATCTTGTGCCGATGCTCACCAGCACCGTCAGCACAAAATATATCGGACGGCTTTATGACAATACTCCTGTGGATTCGTCATATAACCGTACCGATGCAATTTTCACGGCGCGTGTGTCGAGTCTGATTCAAGGCTGGCAGATGGCTCTGATGAACATGCATGTGGGCGACACGGTGCAGATGGTCATCCCTTATGAGCTGGGTTACGGCTCCAGCCTGACCGGCAGTATATATCCCTATTCGGCATTGCGCTTCAATATGCGTCTTGCCGACATTCCTTACTACGAGACACGCCCTTGACATCGCCATCCTCATCCGTACGAAATTCAGGCGGCAATCAGCATTAAGAATACTTCTGATAACGATTGCGGGGAAGAGCAGAAGCTCTTCCCCGCAATCGTTATCAACCATGGTAAAGACGGCATTCATGCCGTCTCTACACGCTCGTGATGTGCGTTGGTATTTCGGTTACTGCACTATCTTGTAGCCTGCATCTGCAAGTGCCTGTTTGATGCGGGCGATGTGGTCGGGATTCAGGGTTTCAAGTTCGAGGTGAAGCAGGCAGGAGTTGATTTCAGTGGCGGCTCCTACACGCTCATGGTTCACAGCGAGGATGTTGCCCCCTTGGTCTCCTACGATTTTGAGAACTGCGGAGAGTGTGCCGGGCTTGTCCTGCAACTCCAGTTCGAGCTGGCATACACGTCCGTTCTTGGCAAGGCCACGGTTGATTATGCGGTTCAGGATGTTCACGTCGATGTTTCCTCCCGACACCAGGCACACTACTTTCTTTCCTTCCAACGGAAGTTTACCGAACATTGCTGCCGCCACGGCGGTAGCCCCTGCGCCTTCCGACACGAGCTTCTGCTTTTCGATGAGGGAGAGGATGGCGGCTGCAATCTCATCGTCATTTACCGTCACGATTTCATCGACATATTTTTTGCATAGCTCAAATGTGTTTTCGCCGGGTTCTTTCACTGCTATCCCGTCGGCTATGGTGGCGACGTTGGAAAGATGCTCACGCTTTTTGTTGGCGAGAGATTTCACCATTGAAGGTGCTCCGGCTGCTTGAACGCCATAAACCTTTATGTCGGGGCGCAGGGTCTTTACTGTGAATGCCACTCCTGAAATAAGGCCTCCTCCTCCTACGGGCACTACAATGGCCTCAACATCGGGCATCTCCTCCAGGATTTCTAATCCGATGGTGCCCTGTCCGGCAATCACCAGCGGGTCGTCGAATGGATGCACGAAAGTGTAACCGTGCTTTTCTTTCAATTCGAGGGCTTTGTTATAGGCATCGTCGTATACTCCCGGTACGAGGCAAACCTCGGCTCCGAGTTTTTTTGTAGCCTCTATCTTTGAAATCGGGGCACCTGCGGGGAGGCATATCAATGATTTGATGCCGCTGTGTGTGGCTCCGAGAGCCACACCCTGGGCATGATTGCCCGCCGAGCAGGCGATTACACCCCGTTTTTTCTCTTCATCGGTGAGCTGTGAAATTTTGTAGTAAGCTCCACGAAGTTTGAATGATCCTGTGTGCTGCAGGTTTTCCGGTTTGAGGTAGATGCTGCATTTATCGGAAAGTGCCGTAGGTCCTATTATTTTAGGGTGGCGTGCCACATCTTTCAGCACCATCTGGGCGCGGTAAACCTCGCCGATATTCAGTTCCATATGTTTTTGTATTGTAGTGTTAGTTGTGTGTTGGTTTGGGATTCTTCAGTTTCTGCTTGATAAGGCCTCGGCCATGGAGGCTGCGGCCTTGCGTCCGTCGCCCATGGCGAGAATAACGGTTGCGCCTCCGCGCACTATGTCGCCTCCGGCGTAAAGGAGCGGGAGCTTGGTTTGCAGCGTGTCGTCGTTGACAACAAGGGTTCCACGGCGTGTAATCTCAAGTCCTTCGATTGAGTTAGGTATTAGCGGATTGGGGGAGACCCCTACGCTGACTATCACCTCATCGACGGCTACTTCGGTTATGGCTCCCTCGATTGGGACTGGTGAACGGCGTCCTGATTCATCTGGTTCACCGAGTTCCATCTGTTGCAGACGCATGGAGCGTACGCGCCCGTTTTCGTCGGCGAGATATTCAACGGGGTTATGGAGGGTGAGGAATGTGATGCCTTCTTCTTTGGCATGGCGCACCTCCTCCACACGGGCCGGCATTTCATCTTCGCTTCGGCGATAGACGATATAAACCTTTTCCGCGCCCATGCGCCGTGCGGTGCGGCATGAGTCCATGGCGGTGTTACCCCCTCCGATAACGGCTACATTTTTGCCTTGGATAACGGGGGTTGCCCAACCGGGACGTCCTGCGCCCATCAGGTTCACGCGGGTGAGGTATTCGTTGGACGACATAACCCCCACGAAATTTTCGCCGGGTATGCCCATGAAGCGTGGCAGTCCGGCTCCCGAGGCCACGAACACGCCTTTGAACCCCTGCTGCATCAAATCATCGTAGGACAGAGTTTTGCCAACGACGCAGTCGGTCATGAATTTCACCCCCATTTCCTTGAGCGCATTGATTTCCACGTCCACAACTTCGTTGGGGAGACGGAATTCGGGGATGCCATATTTAAGCACTCCCCCTATTTCATGAAGCGCCTCGAACACATGCACTTCGAAGCCTCGTTTGGCCATGTCGCCCGCAAATGACAGAGATGCAGGCCCGGAGCCTACGACCGCCACCTTGATGCCGTTGGCAGCCATTCTCGGTGGTAGCGCGGAGTTTCCTGAAATACGTTCGGTGTCGGCGGCGAAGCGTTCAAGGTAGCCTATGGCCACGGGTTCCTTGTGCATCTTGTTGTAGATACACTTGGATTCGCATTGGCGTTCCTGCGGACAGACACGTCCGCACACTGCCGGTAGAGCGCTTGTTTCCTTGAGCACGATTGCTGCGTCGGTGAAATTGCCGCGCTCTATGTTCTTTATGAATCCGGGGATGTTGATTCCTACTGGGCATCCGGTGACGCATTGCGGGTCGGGGCAATCGAGGCAACGTGTGGCTTCAACTACGGCTTGGTCGCGCGACAGCCCTTGGTTCACTTCCTCGTTGCATGTTATGCGGTAGGCCGGGTCGAGTTCCGGCATCTTTGTCCGTGGGATTGCGGTGCGTTCTTTGGCGGAGCGGCTTTTGCGCAACTCTTCGCGCCATTGTGCGTCGCGTGGTGATATGGTTGGCATATTATGTGTTTGTTTACTATGCTGTTCTAACTTACGCCTTAAGACTTACGCCTTACGACTTATACACTCACCCCTTAAGCCTCATTATCATTTCATCGAAATCCACCTGGTGGGCATCAAATTCCGGTCCGTCAACGCAAACGAAACGCATTTTGCCCCCCACTGTCACGCGGCATGCACCGCACATTCCCGTTCCGTCGACCATTATGGTGTTGAGCGAACAGATGGTCGGCACCTCATATTTTTTTGTGAGAAGCGACACGAATTTCATCATCACGGCGGGGCCGATGGTGCACACGAGATCTATGTGCTCTCGGGCAATGACCTTTTCCAGGCCGGCTGTTACCAATCCTTTCTCGCCATAAGACCCGTCGTCGGTCATAATGATGACTTCATCGGAGTGTTGACGCACTTGCTCTTCAAGAATGATGAGCTCCTTTGTACGTGCCGCCAGAATGGAAATCACCCTGTTGCCTGCGGCTTTCATGGCTTTTAATATGGGGAGTAGGGGGGCTACTCCCACACCGCCGCCGCAGCACACCACCGTGCCGAAATTCTTTATGTCGGTGGCGCGCCCGAGAGGCCCCACGACATCGTGTAGATATTCCCCGGGTTCCTTGGCACAGATGGCACGGGTGGAATCGCCCACGGCCTGCACCACAAGCGTGATGGTGCCGTGTGATTCATCGGCATCGGCCACGGTTAGCGGTATGCGTTCGCCGCGTTCATCGCAGATGACGATTACGAAATGTCCCGGTTTGCGTGAACGTGCAATCAGCGGTGCCTCAACAATGAGCTGTACCACTTTCTCCGAGAAATGTTTCTTGTCGATTATCTTGTTCATATGTGATATGTCGGTTTGAATCGGCTGCCGCAACCTGTTTGTTGCGAATGAGCAAAGGTAGTTAATTCCATTGCCAAAACAAAGGGGTACATATTATTTTTTTTGCAAACTATAATGAATGGAAAAGGGTTGTAATATGTGAGGTGATATATACGTTTCAATGAAATCCATAAGTATGTCGGCAGTGGTCAATAATCGGTTTAAAGTGTTGGCGGGACGTTTCTCCCTATGGGTTGGGGGGCGTGTGCCGTCTCCGATGCGTCTCATGTTGTCGGCTTTTGCTGTCGGCTTGCTTGCCGGGACGGCGGCATGGGGACTGAAGCGTATGATTGGTGGAGTGTCGCATATCATCTCCGGCCATCTTTCGGCTCTGCATGCCAATTGGGTGTTGCTGCTGTTGCCCGTCGTTGGAATCCTGTTGGCGGCAGTGTTTCAGCGTTATGTTATACACCGGGAGATATACCACGGTGTCGACCGCTTGAACCAGGGATTGAAATCGGGCAAGAACCGCTTGCCGTTGTCGTTGACGGTAACGCCTATGATAGCCTCCACGTTTACACTCGGTTTCGGCGGGTCGGCGGGATCGGAAGGTCCCATTGCCTATACCGGCGCGGCCATCGGGAGCAATGTGGGCAAACTTCTGGGAATGTCGCCGTCAATGATGAAAGTTTTGGTGGCGTGTGGTGCGTCGGCCGGTATAGCCGGAATTTTCAAAGCTCCTATCGGAGGGGCTTTCTTTGCGTTGGAATGCCTGGTGGTGGAGATGGGTTCAGCCTCTATCATCGCTTTGATGATAGCTTCGGTTACGGCCGGTCTGATGGCATACGTGCTTTCCGGATGTACTCCCGACATTTATTTCACCTGTGACACGGCCTTTGACATGCACTGGATTCCTTGGGTGATGGCCTTGGGGGTGTTCTGCGGATTGTATTCAGTGTATTATCAGAGCATAATGGTCAGGATGCAGGCGTTCTATGCAGCCATGCGCAATCATTGGTTTAAGAATTTGCTTGCGGGTGGTATCATAGGCGGTGCGGTTTTCCTTTTTCCGGCATTGTATGGCGAAGGCTACGGATTCATTTCCTCCATGCTTGCTGATGATACAGATGCGTTAACACCATTCAGTCTCTTTGCCGGTGATTCGGCGCACACCACACTTGTGTTGCTGATGCTTGGAGGGATGATGCTGTTGAAAGCATTCGCCACATCCTCCGCCACAAGCGGCGGAGGTGTGGCCGGAGATTTCGCTCCGTCGTTATTTGCCGGGTGTATTGCAGGTTACTTTTTTGTCACGGTGGCGAATGTGTTGTTCGGGGTGGCTCTTCCTGTAGGGTATTTCGCTTTTTTCGGCATGGGGGCGGTGATGGCTGCTACCCAGCGGGCGCCTTTCATGGCCATTTTCCTTACGGTGGAAATGGGTGCCGCTTTCACATTATTGTTGCCGGTTGTCATAGTTTCCACCGTTTCCTATTTCATATTCCGATTTTTATGGGCACGGGTATGGCGGTCGGTGGCTATGCCATCATGTCGGCGGGGAACCTGACGCCGATCTGGCGGCGGATTTCATCGAGAATCATCATGGTGTGTAGCGAGTTGGTGTGGCTGTTGATGAGTGATTGTCGTTGTCCGCTTTCGATGAGGTTGATGAATTCAGTCATTTCAAGATGATAGAGGTCCGGGGTGACATCCGGCGACCATGTTTCAGTCTGGAGGGGAGGGTGCGACCCTCCGCCGTTGTTGGTCCCTCGCGGAGTGAACACCACTTTTTCCGGCTGGTTGATGCGGTCGATGGTTATGGTTCCGTCTTCCCCCTGGATTTCAGCGGGAAGCTGCGAATCGGCGATTTTTGAATAGATTACGGAAGCCTCCATTCCGTCGTATTTGAAAACGGCTGTTCCCTGTCCGTCGGCTCCTGATGGCAATAGTATTCCCGAAGCTGTTATCTCCCGTGGCATTCCGAACAGAGCTACCATGGGATAGATGGTGTAAACGCCTATGTCCATTATTGCGCCGTTGGAATATACGGGATTGAAGGCGTTCAGGACTATGCCGTTTTTCAGTTTGTCATAGCGTGAGGAGTATTGGCAGTAGGACGCGAAATAGCGGCGGATTGTCCCGGCCTTGCCTATGTTGCGCATCACCTCTCTGACCCCCGGGCTTAACGTGGGTTTCATTGCTTCCATCAGTGTAACGCCATGCCGCTCGGAAGCCTCTATCATAACTTTGGCTTCGCGTGCATTGGAGGCCATGGGCTTTTCACACAGTACATGTTTGCCGTGAGCCATGCAAAGTATGCTTTGCGTGGCGTGCATGAAATTAGGGGAGGCTATGTAGACGGCATCAATCAGCGGTGATGCGGCCATTGCCTCCAGCGATGTGAACGTATGAGGGATGTTGTGGCGTGCGGCAAACGCATCGGCAGTATCCTGTGAGCGAGAGCATACAGCCACAGGCTCGAAGCGGCTGTCATGACGAGCTCCGGCCAGCATCCAGTCGGAAATGAAATTAGTGCCGATTATCCCGAATCTGACTTTGCGCATAACATTATGTGTCAGAACGTGAATTCCTCAAGGGTCATTGTGGAGAGCTGTTGGAGCTGTGGCACGAGGCGTTGGAAATGCGGGGCGGCCATGTGGGCATCGAGGTTCTCTTTGCTGTCCCATGTCTCGACAATCATCAGGCGGTTGTCGGAGGTCAGTGAGCCGTAAATGTCATAGCTGATACAACCTTTGTCGCGGAGCGACAGTGCAACCAGTTCGGTTGCCGCTTCAACGAGTGGCTGGCGGTTCTCGATTTGCTCAATAAGCAGGGTTACGTTCAGTCTTATCATATTATTTGGTTTGATTTGTGTTATTGGCATAGGTGGTGTTGGTTATGCAACCGGCAGGGTGAAGGTGAATATCAGGCCGCCTACAGGGGAATTGGCTGCTGTGATATTGCCTCCGAGGGCGATTATGATTCTGCGCACCAGTGGCAGGCCGAGGCCGGCTCCTCCGTTTTTCTGTGCGCGTCCTGAATCGACCCTGTAAAAGAGGTCGAAAAGCCTTGAGACATGCTCTTCAGCTACTCCTGTTCCATTGTCGGCGAACTCGAAAATGTGTCGCCCGTTTTCTTGCCGAATCCAGCGAAGGGTCATTTTGGTTCCGCCGGAATGCTGCGTGGCATTATAGATTAGATTAAGCATTGCATTCGTCAGTAGCGATTCGTGCCCCGATACACAGCATCCTTTCGGTATGTCATAAATGAAATCCATCTTGTCGGTGATATGCCCTTGGGCTATGTCTTCTGACAGTGAGGCCGCCAGGTCATGGAAGTTGACAGGGGTACATTTGATGCTTGCCCTATTGTCATGCAGCCGCATGACCGTGTTCATGTCGCCTACCAGATTGGAAAGTCTGTTTATGTTTTGCTGGACGCGTAACAGGAATTTCTGTTTTTGTGTTTCAGGGAGGTCTTTGTCATCTACGACGGTATCAATGTAGCCCTTGATTATTCCTACCGGGGTGTTCAGCTCATGACTTATATTCAGCTCTATCTGGCGTTCATGATATGCCTTTTCGTGTTCTGCGTGTATCTTGTCGCGATATAGCTTGAGAAGATTGCGTGATACGTTTCCAAGTTCATCTTTGGAAAAATGCCATGAGTCGATATTGTCGGGCAATCGGTCGGATGAAATGGCAGCGGCGAAATCCTGAAGCGCATAGACGTTTCTGGAAATAGCTTTGGAAACGAAATATGCCAACGCCGATGACGATATTCCCAGCACAATCACCACAATCCACACCATGGGGTCGATGCTTAGAAAGTCGAGCACTTCATTTTTTAATGGCAATGCAGAGAAGGAATGTATGAGGCCGTCGGGGCTTGTCATTGCGTTAATCATGCACTTGTCGTTGTCAAACACCATATTGCTGACACCTGTGTTGCCGGTGTGGCTCCATAATGCCTCGAATTCGGGTTTGATAGTCCCGTTTTCTTTGAAAATTACAATGGTTGTCGCCTCGTTGTCGGCAATTATCAAACCGTTGTCATCGTAGACCGTGAGTTGCAATGGGGCGAGGGTGGTTTCAGCCGTGAACAGCTTGATGAAATTGACCGTGCTTTGCAGATTTGCCCCACGTTCATAAGCAGTGATGACAGTGGCATTCACATTCAGCAACCTGTTTTCAAGGTTTTCCATTTGCCGTTGTTCCTCATGCCTTATAGAATATGTGATTGTAATTCCGATTATAAGCCATAATATGCCCACGAAAGGGAAAAACAGTTTCCAATGAAGCCGTAAAATATGGTTATTTGCCATGTCGGAGAATTTAGAGGGTCATATATATGTTTTGCCCGCCCTGCTGGACTTGGCAGTCATGATTGCTTTTGAATAAGTTGTGCCGAAGTTACGAAAAAAGTGTGACATCATATTTATTAAACAATCATTCTGTTAGAATGTGAAGTTGTCTTGACTTATTTTAAACATACAAAATACAATAAGGAGTGTTAAGTGTAATGAGCAAAAACACACCTAAACACTCCTTGAATTGATAGAACTCATAGATAAAGACACCATAAGAATGGAAATCCTGCCGTATCTGACAACCGCCAAACGAGGCTACACATGCAAGGGAGACCTTTGCGAGGTCATCCAGTGCATATTGTATAAGCTCAAGACAGGCTGCCAATGGCACATGATTCCCACAATGGCGATCTTCACCGAAGTAGTCCTCCATTATAAAACAATCTTCGGGAAGTTTCGGCAGTGGTGCAAGGACGGTTCGTGGCAAAAAAGTTGGGAATCGCTGCTTGGACGCAACCGCGACATGATAGACCTCTCCAGTGCCGACCTTGACGGTAGCCATACCGTGGCACGGCGCGGAGGAGAGGAAGTCGGTGGAGCAGCGCATAAAG
>WSMN01000088.1 GCA_013316535.1 Muribaculaceae bacterium
GGCGAACTGCTTTTGGTTTCTATTTCAGAATACGCCACGCCATGGGATAAAGATTATTGGAGCGGTTGCCGATATGGTTGACAAATCCAAGCGGATGCCCCTCATATCTAACCAATATATGCCCGCGTGGCGCGTCAAAACCGGGCAGGGACTCACGTCGAAGATAGCTTAGAGCCGACTGAAAATCGACATCAACCACAGGGAAAGCGCAGGGATTCAATGCCAATGACATTGCCAACGACTGCGACGGCACTATGCCTTGCCCTTTCCTCTCCCCAAGGCTTACTCCCCGGTAAATCACATCGAGACGGCCTTCCAATTCGCAGAGCGCACCGACGTGTGTCCCCGCAACGGCACACACCTCGTTATCACGCAACAAGATTTCATGACCCCCGGCAACCCATCCCTGGCAATCCTCTGCCATAGCGGTCATCTCCTTTACAGCAGTATCTTTGGCTCCGTTCTTGCCGCTGCGGCGTCCATCCCCCTTCCTGACATACGTACGGCGGCCGCCGTATTCACATGTAATGTCATCGTCACGCTTTCGGAGAACAGCCATGAACAAGCCCTCGCCGAGCAAACGCGACGGCAGAAAGCGCAGCATCCCGCCCCTCACGACAATACCGCCGCAACCAGCAGGCAGACCGACCTCAACAATCTCGGCTCCCGTAGCTTCCACTATGCCCCCCACGATTTCCTCGTTTTCCTTGCGGTTGAACGTACATGTGGAATAAATCAAATATCCGCCCGGACGCAACGCCGGCCACAGGTTCCCCACAATCTCACGCTGACGGGCGGCACACTCCCCCACCAATGCCTCGCTCCATTGCGAACGTGCCGTCTCGTCCTTGCGCATCATCCCCTCGCCGGAACATGGCACATCGGCTGATATAATATCGAACCATCCGGGCAGATTGCGGAAACGTGCCGTGTCACCACGGCTCACCACCACCCCGGGACAGCCCCACTTTGACACATTTTCTTTCAGAATCTCGGCACGCCGGAAGTCGAATTCATTAGCCACTACCAATGACCCCTCCGGGAGCGCATCTATCGCGGCGGTGGTCTTGCCGCCGGGAGCCGCACACGCATCTAAATACCTTACGGGGCTTTTCGCAGCCAGCTGACCGACAACATGGGAGATAATCATCGAAGAGGCATCCTGCACATAATACAACCCCTGATGCAACGCCGGGTCGTGGGTAAAATCGGGGCGCACAGGCAAATAAAAACCATGGGCGCACCACGGCACGGATGTCACCCCGTCGCAGTTGACCACATCGGGACGCACCTCACCGAGCTTATGCGGGTTCAGACGCACGGACACCGAAGGCTCGGTCGATTCCAGCGCCTGTGCCAACCCTTGCGACAGCTCCGGCTCCTGACGCTCTATGAACGCCTTGAAATCATCACTTACCCGCCGCATCGTCATTGCCATTTTTCAAGGTGGAAGCATCGGATTCACCCGCGGCAGGCCCATTATCGGAACCACGGGAAATACGCCCGGTGGCTTCAGGAGGATAGGACACGCGCGCATGATACATGCTGCGCAACCGCGAGATGAAGCATTCCTTAATATCGCGGATGTCGCGGAACGAGAGAGGCGAGTCGTTATGCAGCCCCTCGGCAACCTGGGTGTCAATCAGGCGGTCGACAAGAATCTTTATGGCCTCTTGCGAATAGTCGGTCATGCTGCGTGAAGCCGCTTCCACCGAATCGGCCATCATCAGCAGCGATGCCTCGCGAGTTTGCGGGTTGGGACCCGGATAAGTGAACGCTTCGGCATCCGCCTCGCCATCGGGATTCTCCCGGCAATACATCGTATAGAAATATTTCGCCTTGCCGCGCCCATGGTGCTGCGAGATGAAATCACGTATCACCGAGGGCAATTTCCCCTTGTCGGCACGTTTCAGCCCGTCGGTCACATGGCGGATGATGATTCCTGCGCTCTGCAACGGGGTCAGCGCATCGTGGGGGTTGGCTCCGTGCTGGTTCTCGGTGAAGAATGCCGGGTTGTCAATCTTGCCTATGTCATGATAGAGCGCACCGGCACGCACCAGTTGCACATTGGCGCCGATGCGGTGGGCGGCCTCCGTGGCGAGATTGCTCACCGCCATGGAGTGCTGGAACGTGCCCGGGCATTCCTGTGAAAGTTCGCGCAGAATCCTGTTGTTTATATCGGAAAGCTCGACAAGAGTCACCACCGACACCATGCCGAAAAGTTTCTCTATTATAAAAATCAATATGTAAGCGAATGAAATCAACACGGCATTGATTCCGAAATAGCCTATGAGCCGCCACGAAAGGGCACTCAACGAGCCCGCCGTCATGAGCTCGAATCCCACGTAGGCAAGAACATAGCCCACGAAGGCAACAGCCGCCGAACGCAACAGTTCCGAACGCCTCGACAGCTCCTTGAGTGAGAATATCACAGCCGTACCGGCTATCAGCTCCACAAACATGAACTCAAGCGGAAAAGAGGCCACCACAGAGCAAAGCGCAATCTCGATGACATATACGAAAAACGAGGTACGCGAATCATAGAACACCGTAAGGATAACCGGCAGGATTGCCAGCGGGACCGTGTATATGCCCGAACGGAACATGTGCGCCACTATCGCCGGGAACACAAAGAACACCACCGTGAGCAGCATCACCGGCAGCACCCTCTTCGGTTGCCGCAGCCGCTCGGGATAATAGAAAGCAAGGAAACCGAAGATGAGCGTAAAAGCCAGCGCCACCATCATCGTCTGGCCAAGCAGGGTGTTAACGCGGCGCGAACGGTCATTGTGCGTCTGCTTGTCAAGAGTGGCCTCATAAGTCTTCAGAACCTGGTAGAGCTGGGGGGTGACAATGTCTCCCTGGGAAATTATGCGTTCCCCTTTCTGTATCACACCGATGCCCGACACTATAGGCTGGATGAGCGTCTCATGGTAAAGGCGTGTGGCCTCACGGTCCTCCACGATATTGGGCAGGAGCATCGAGGCAAGCGCAGCTTTCTGGAACGCCCGGTGGTCATCGGGCGAACGGAAAAGGCTGTCGATAAACGCATAGGCATCACGCTGCGAAAGGTAGCCCGATGTAGTGTGCGAAACGTTTACATTATTCTCGTTGAATTTGACCTCCGGCAAATCGCCGCGGGCAATCTCCATAGCCGTGGCCTGGCTCACAATCCCTTTACGGTACACCCGGTCGACTGCCGACACCAGCCGCGCCTTTATCCCGGCGGCCAACGAATCGTTAGCCTCTATGGCCGAAACCACACGGCTACGCTGCGCATTGTCACGCCGGAATATGGGAACCATCGTAGCCTCCACACTGTCGGTCATATGCTTCACCGTGGCCGAATCCCGGTAAACCGTTATGTCGAAAGGTGCCGTCAGAAGGGAATAGCTCCACGGACGGTTCTCCTCATAGCTGTATTTGTGCTGGCTGTCACGCGGCATAAAATACACCACGATAGCAGTCGCGACAATGAAAATCAACGTCAGATAAACGTTGTTTTGAGTCTTGTTTTTCATCACTTAAAGTGTGTTTGGGTCACTGCTCAAACAAATATGTATTGGGAAGATTTAAAAGCGATTTTCGCGAATTGAAGAAGGGATGAATAAGCTGAACAAACACAAGATTAATTATAATCGTGTCACCTTCTGAACCCCCGAAATCTTCCGCACTTTCGAACACAAACTGTTGACACCTGCCACATCGCTCACGAGCACCGAAAGGTCACATTGGAAAACCTCCTTGTCGGCATGGATGTCAAGGTCACGGATGTCGAGCGACAGGTGCGTTGAAATCAAAGAAATCAACTCGTGCAGAATCCCCTGACGGTCTATCCCTTCAATCCTGATGGTGGCAATGAACCTGGCGTCCCCCACCTCCCACCGCGTTGACAATATGCGGGAGCCGAAACTGGCTTTCAACGCGGCAGCCTTGGGACAGTCGAGCGAATGCACAACAACCTCGCCGTCATCGTTGATAAAACCGAGCACATCATCCCCGGGAATCGGCTTGCAGCAATCCGACAAGTGGAAATTACCCTCACCGTTCTCATCACATTTCAACACATACGTTTCCTTTGTGTTGATGCTGACACGCTTGCTTGCCGCGTTCTGTGCCACACCAGCATCGCCCGACGCATTCGGATTGCGCCAAAGCAATTTATCAATGAATCGTTTGGTAACGCTCCGCTGCTTGCGGAGCGTCTTGACTACATACTCATTCAGCACGATTTCCTGATTCCCCAGCAGATAATAGAACTCCTCACGGCTCGAAGCCTTGAAAAGCCCCATCACCTTGGTTATTGCCACATTATCATCGGCTATATCATTCTGCTTCAAGAACTTCTCGAAAATCGCCCTACCAGCGTTAACTGCAGGTTGCTGAAGCTTGCGCAACGACGAACGCAAACGCGTCTTTCCCTTGGCCGTGGCCAGAAAATCAATCCATTCGGGCTTAGGGGTCTGGCTTTGCGACGTGAGCACCTCCACCTGGTCGCCCGAATTGAGCTTATGGCTCAACGGCACAAGCCTATGGTTGACCTTCCCCGCTATGCAGCGGCACCCCATCTGGGTGTGAAGATTGAAGGCAACGTCAAGCACCGTGGAATTCATCGGCAGAGTGAGCAACTCCCCCTTGGGAGTGAATACCACGATTTCCGATGCAAACAGATTAAGTTTCAACGTATCGAGAAAATCCAGCGCATTAGGCTCCGGGTCATCAAGAATATCCTTTATGGTATGGAGCCACGCGTTCAGCTCCGATTCCTCGTCACCTTCACCCACCTTATATTTCCAATGCGCAGCAAAACCCTTTTCGGCAATTTCGTCCATTCGCCTGGAACGAATCTGCACCTCTATCCAGTTGCCGTCCGGGCCCATCACTGTGAGATGCAACGCCTGGTAGCCATTGGCCTTGGGATTAGAAATCCAATCACGCGTACGGTCAGGATGCAGCCTGTAAATATCCGTGATGGCCGAATAAATCTGCCAGCAGATACCTTTCTCCAGAGCCGGGTCATCACATTCAAACACTATACGCGCGGCATACAGGTCATAGACCTCCTCAAACGGGATATGTTTCGTCTCCATCTTGTTCCAGATGGAATAAACCGATTTCACACGAGCCTTGGCCGTATACCTAAGCCCCATTCCATCCAAACGCGCCAGCACAGGTGCCGCGAAATTATCATATATCTGCGTACGCTTCCCCTCCGAGGCCTCAATCTTATTGCTTATATTGTGGTAAGCATCAGGATGCTCATACTTGAAACTCAAATCCTCAAGTTCCGTCTTAATCTGAAACAGACCCAGCCGGTGAGCCAGCGGGGCATAGATATACAATGTCTCGCCAGCAATCTTATACTGCTTGTTGGGAGCCATCGAACCGAGAGTGCGCATATTGTGGAGCCGGTCGGCCATCTTGATAAGCACAACCCGTATATCCTCCGACATAGTGAGCAACAACTTACGGAAATTCTCCGCCTGCGCCGAAGCCTTGTCACCGAAAATACCTCCCGAAATCTTCGTCAACCCCTCAACCAACTGTGCTATCTTCTTCCCGAAATTCTGCTCGATATCCTCAACGGTATAATCCGTGTCCTCCACCACATCATGAAGCAACGCCGCACATATTGAAGTTGAACCCAACCCTATCTCCTGGCTCGCAATCTTAGCCACCGCGATAGGATGCAGAATATACGGCTCACCCGACCGACGGCGTATACCCTTGTGAGCCTCCTTGGCAAACTTGAAAGCACGCTCGATAATCTCCACTTTCTTCCGATGGTTACTCCTTAGATAACCATCAAGAACATCACGGAAAGCATCCTCAATCAGCTTGTCTTCAGCCTCTGTCGTAAAATTACCATTCTTGCTCATCGCCGTCAAAAACATATGTGTACCCTGAAACAGACGGTACACTAAAAATGAATGCACACACAAAATGTGTTAGAGATTGTCTAAAATTTTTTCCAAAAGATTTTTAGAGCTGTTTTTGAGGGAATTTGGAGGTTTGAATAAGGAGCGATGCGGGCATCGTGACCGATGAAAAGCTAAAAATTCACCAAAAAGAGCCTAAAAATCAGCCAACAATCTCTTTAAAAAAATTTTTGGACAATCTCTTAAATGCAAATTTACGACATTATCCCAAAAAGTAAAGCCCCTTTCCCCTAAAACTACACTGAAAACTTCACACATTATGTCAATGCAAACCTCTGTTGCCACACTGGCAGGATGTCAAAAAACACTGGTAGAGGCGCCCCGTGCGGGCGTCTCGTCACCGGCGGGTCCGTGCGGCCCCCGCTGCGGGGCGGGCATGAAAAAAGGGTGCCGCGCCGGATGGTTCCGGCGCGGCACCCGTAAGGTGGCGGTTACCTACTCTCCCGCTTTCGCAGTACCATCGGCGCGGCGGGGCTTAACTTCTCTGTTCGGAATGGGAAGAGGTGGGGCCCCCGTGCTATGGCCGCCTGAGTGTCTTTGCGCACACGCCCCGGATCGGGGACGGGCGTATGGGGTAAAAAGGAGCGGACGGAAGCAAGATCCCGACGAGCCAGACACCCGGAGGGAGACACGGCGGCCGAAGGCCACGGTTCTTTCTTTTCTTGGGGACTGCGCCCCGGAAAGGTTCGGGCTATTAGTACCGCTCGGCTGTGCACGTTGCCGTGCCTGCACCTGCGGCCTATCGACGTCATCGTCTGTGACGGCCCTGCATTGCGGAGACCTAATCTCGAGGGGGGCTTCGTGCTTAGATGCTTTCAGCACTTATCCTGGCCGGGGGCGGCTACCCGGCGGTGCGGCTGGCGCCACAACCGGTACACCGGTGCCCCGTCCGACACGGTCCTCTCGTACTAGTGTCGGGGCCTCTCAAGTCTCCTACGCCCACAACAGATAGAGACCGAACTGTCTCACGACGTTCTGAACCCA
>WSMN01000089.1 GCA_013316535.1 Muribaculaceae bacterium
CGGTCAGCTTGTTGGAGAAATCACAGAATACGTTTTAGAGGAAAGTTACTAAAAATGTGTGAGATTTTATATTGCAGGTTGTGATTAATTTAATAACTTTGCATCAGAGATTTTACTTACATTAACTTACCCTGACGTTTTGCCGTAACCGTTGCGCATGTGCTTAATGTTGCACAATGCCACTTCCTCATTGATTTGGTATGCGTGAGGTTTTGGCACGTCCAATCTAAACCATTACATTATCATATGTTGTATAAACATTTGGTGGCGCTTTCGACCGTGGTGTCTATTGCGCTTTCGGGCAATGCACAAGTCGAGTCGCGTGCCCATTACTCCACAAATCCCGGAGATGCGGTAGGGCATGCCGGCTCCATTGTAATTGACGGAGATTTCTCCGATTGGTCGGAATCCATGATTATTGCCACCTGTGGCGCAAATGACATGGCAACCGCTTTCCACGGCAGCCATGAGAATTGCGTTGTGGATATGTATGCTCTCTATGCCGCTTGGGATGATGAGAATCTTTATCTTGCATGGCAAATGTGCAACACCGGCGACACCTGGGCGCGTGAAGGGGACGGCCCTCTTACTGACGGAGGCCGCATCGGTGATGTGCCGCTGATTGTGGCCTTGTCGGTCAATCCGGCATCAACGGCAATGAGCGGCAAGCTTACTAATGGTGGATATATCTGGCGTGACGGCCCCAGTGGGGTTGAATTCACATCTCATGTCGACCATTTGTTTTATATGAGTGCGAAACCGAATTCAGGTGACCCTGCCATGTTCAAGGCGGTCGACGCATCAGGTAATACGGACTATGGGAAAGGTTGTACGCGGTTTGCCTCCGCAGGTATAAAATATGACCAGAAGTTCGGTTTCCACCCGTCTCACCTATGGCGTCAGAACACTTATGCGGAGTGGGCTGATGCTGAAACCTTGATTTCAGACCCTTCCATTATAGAGAACATATACGATCCTGAATGTTATGACAACCTGATGGCCGGCCCGGTGGAAGGGTTGAAGCCTCATGACACCAAGTATGATACTTTTTACGAGATGTCAATACCTCTTAAGGCCATTGGTATTACGCGCGAATGGCTTGAGACCTATGGAATCGGTTGCCGTGTGGTTGGAACGCGTGGGGAATCGGGCATCGATTGTGTACCCTTCGACCCTTCAATGGTTGATAACGTTTTTGGCCAATATGGGAAAGACACTTCGACATCACATGAAAAGGATGACATTGACAATATAACCTACGACCTTGCTTCAATCGGGCATCTGCGCGATGGCAGCGTTGTTCCGCCGCTCCCCGACCCCACTCCTGACCCCGAACCTGACCCGGACCCCACCCCTGGCCCTGATGGCGGTAAATATAATGTCTATTTTGTGGATTCGGATGCTGCCAATCCCTGGGCTGCAGTTCATGTATGGTTGTGGGATTCGGCTAACGGAAATGCGAACTATACAGGTGGGGTATGGCCGGGTTCTCCCATGACAGTTGCCGATATTCCTGAATTTGGTGCCGGATGGTCCTATTCGTTTGACACCGACGATGCGCTTGTAGCTCCTATGGTCATATTTAATAATGGCAATGGCGGCACCGGGAATCAGACTGACAATCTTGTTTTTGAGAACAACGGTGTTTATAACCGTTCAGGGAAGGTTGGTTCCTGCAGTGGAATCGATGAGGTGGAATACGTCGGTTCTGAATCCGTAAAAATCTACTATAATTTGCAGGGCATAGAGGTGAAGAATCCTGTAGCCGGTCAGCTGTACATAGTTGTGGATGGTGCTGACATATCCAAAGTGTTGTTTAAATGAGGCTGGCAATAAAATCAATAAAAATAATGCGATGTGCTTTACGGCACATCGCATTATTTTTTTCTCGCTTGTTTGCGGCTGTTTATTCAGCGGCTGCTTCTTCAGCTGCGGGTTCCTCGGCGGGAGCCTCTTCAGCTGCTTTTGCAGCTTCTTCGGCTGCCTTGGCGGCGGCGAGTTCAGCCTTTTTCTTGGCTACTACTTCAGCCTTGGCTGCATTCTTGGCCTTTTCAGCTTCAAGACGTTCCTTGGCGTCAAGTTCCTGCTTGGAAGCCATGGATGCTTTCAGGGTGTCGGCAGCCTGTTGCTTTTTAGCTTTCCAGGCATCGAAACGCTTCTGTGCTTCTGCTTCATCAAATGCGCCTTTCTTCACACCGCCCTGAAGATGTTTCATGAGCATTACACCCTCTTTGGAAAGGATGCTGCGAACAGTGTCGGTAGGCTGTGCACCGACGTTAACCCAATACAAAGCCCGCTCGAAGTTAAGAGTGATTGTAGCAGGATTAGTGTTCGGATTATAGGAACCTATCCTTTCAATGAATCTACCATCTCGTGGTGCCCTGCTGTCGGCGATAACAATAGGATAAAACGCGTAGTTCTTGCGACCGTGGCGTTGTAATCTAATTTTTGTTGCCATTAAAGTTAATTAAATAAAGTGGTTTTGTATGGTTTATGTTTCCCGGAGGCACACGTGCCTCCTTTGCGGGTGCAAAGTTACATCTTTATTGTCACATTCACAAGCTTTTTTTTGAGTTTGCCAGGTGAATAATCCGCCGGTACTGTTGGCATGAGGTCGGGATGTGCGGAGGAAAAGCGGTTGAGTTTTTCGGTGTAATATCGCTTCACATCGTCCCAATGGTAATAGGGAGCTTTGTCTGTAGTCACCGGCATGGTCACCTCGTGTTCGTTGAGGAGTGCCTTGACCAGGATGTCGTTGTCTTGGTGGTTGCGGTAGAATATGAGCTGGATGTTACAGGCCATCGGGAAAATTTCATAGCTGCGCCAGTGCTCTGATATATCCTCCATATGTTCTATGCGCGGAGCCGTGTTGCCAAGTTCCATCAGGCATGCCAGCGGAAGGAAAAACACTTCGTGGCCGAAACGCAGGTTGGCTGCGGGCGCTCCGCATGTGATTGCGCTGTCGGCTTGTGCTATTATTTCGCGAAGCAGGTGTGTCTCTCCGAACGGCATCAGCCCTTCAGATTGTGGTGCCGCGCTGTAGTCGACATAATGCGAGGCGTTTTCCGTTTCCCAAATTGCGTGGAGTTCTTCGGGGGTGAACAGGCCGTAGAGAGACATGTCGGTGTGGTGGTTCTGCAAAATCCCGGCTACATGGAATATAGCGCGTATCAAAGCGAATCCGTCCACACTGTCGCGTGCATATTCCTTGTCGCTGACAAGTGAGTTGACGAACCGTTCGCTTCGGGTGCGCTGCCTCCTGAAATCTTCAGACATTTTCACGGCTTCTTTTGCATGTTTGCGCAACCCATGTGTGGCTCCGCGAGCCAGCAGCCACATATAGCTTTGGCTGGCATCGGTGGTGATGTCGAGTGCGGGGTTGAACGCTTTCAGTTCCTGGGTCTCGTTTGTCATTGACAGCACGCAACGGTTCACCACCGATGAGATTGCATTTACATGCTTACCTTGGCCGCTGAAAATTTCCGGGAAGTTACGAGCCATGCGTCGGCCTATTCCCTGGTGTTGTTCCGCTCCAATTTCTGTCAGTTCTCCCCATCGTTCGTAGGCATGGTTTTGTATGCGTTTTAGATTATCCAGGGTTTCTTTACCGAGTTGTGTTAATTTTCCGGCTCGGTCTATCCCTTCGAGCGCGGCTACCGGGAGGTCGTATTCGTTTTTGCCGCATAGCCATCGGCTTCCGTGTCTGCCGTAGTGCGACATGTAGAAAGGTTCGTATCCTTCAGGCGTTGGAGTCAGTTCCGGCAGGTCTTTATCCGGGTATGCGTAGTGGTTGGATGCTGTGATGCATGGATTGGCTTTAACGTCGTCAAGAGAATCGGCGGTCAGCGTCAATCCCCACGCTAAAGCAAATGCGAGCAGTAGTGATTTTTTTCTCATTGCATAGAATTTTAGTTATGATTGGTTGTTATGATTTTTCCGCAGTGTGGCTTCCGCGGCGGCAAGCTTTTCGGGCGTGCCTATGTCGTGCCACACGAAAGGTGATGAGGGGGTGAATCCGAGAATCCTCATATCGTGGAGGGATTCAAGATAGAACGGTATGATAGAGAACGCATCGCCATGTGATGCGGAATATTCCTCCAGGCGGGGGCGGATGGAGGGCTGTACAATGTGTATGCCTCCGAATGCCATTTGCTTCATTGCAGCGGCGGGTGTGAACCCTTGTGGTTTGCATTCTCCGTTTTTCAGGTTGCACCAGCCGCATAGTTCTTTGCCGCTTGAAAAATAGAGTTGCCGTGATGAGGCACGTTCACTCACTAACAAGGTGACATCGGCATTGACTCGATTGTGGAATGCGAGCATGTCGTCTGTGGATGTGTCTGTGAGTATATCGGCATTGTGCAGGAGTATCGGTTCGTCGTTACGGTGGTCAAGCAGCCGGAATGCTTTCAGCAGGCCGCCGCCTGTGTCAAGCAACCCGGAGGTTTCGTCACTTATATATATATGTAACCCGAAATTATTGTTTGCCTGGAGAAATTCTTTTATCTGCGATGCGAAATGGTGCACGTTTACCACCACATCGGTCACCCCTGCCGTTTTCAATTTCACCAAGGTTCGTTCAAGCATCGGCACCCCATCCACGGGAGCGAGAGCCTTTGGATGGTTGTCGGTGAACGGCTTTAGCCGTGAGCCTATTCCGGCGGCAAAAATGAGGGCTTTCATTGTGTTGGTGATGACGGTTCTATTATTTCAAGCGAATTCTGTTCGCGATGCCACAACACTACGCGAATCTGCGGGAATTTTTGTGCCATGTGGCGTGCAGTGGCTTCCGCAGAATAGACAGAGCGGTGCTGGCCTCCTGTGCATCCGAAGCTGATGTACAGAGAATTGAACCCCCTGTTGAGGTAGCGGTTGACAGATGCATCGGTCAGCTCCCATGCGTTGTGGAGGAAGCTGAAAATCTCGCCGTCTTCCTCAAGAAATGTTCTCACTGCGGCATCGCGCCCGGTCAGACGCTTATACGGTTCATAACGTCCCGGATTGTGTATAGCCCGGCAATCGAAAACAAATCCGCCCCCGTTCCCGGAAAGGTCGGGAGGCGCACCGATTTTATAAGAAAAACTGCACACCGTAAGAGTCAGTCCATTGAACGGCGGTACCTGTGATAGCATCGTCATGTCATGGGCAATATGCGTTGCAGATGCATCGGAAACAACCTGGTTCAGATAAGGGAATTCCTTGGCCAATTCGGTTGATCGCAGGTGGCAACGGATATTGTGTAATGCTGCCGGAATGCTTGCAAGAAAATGGGGCTTATGTTCTGTGATGCCTCTTAACCCATATGCGCCAAGGGTTTGGAGCATTCGGAACAAAACCATTCGGGGGAGGGATTCACGGAATGCGGGTTCATCGAAGCCGGGATTGGCTTTCCGTGCCTCATCGACATATATATTTATAAGGTGGCAACGGAGTTCTTCCGGGATGGCGGCTTTGGCTTGCCATAGGAATGAGGCGACATCATATTCAACGGGGCCGCGTCGGCCTCCTTGAAAATCTATAAGGAATGGCTCTCCGTTGCGGAGCATTATATTGCGGCTTTGGAAGTCTCGCGCCATGAATTCTTTGGCTGAAGCCGCGCGTGCCGTCAGCATGTTGTGCAGCCTGGAGAATTCATTGTCCAGCTTGATTTCCAAAAATTCAACGCCTGATGCTTTAAGAAAGCAATATTTGAAATAGTCCAGGTCCCAACGAATCATTCTGGAGTCCATCGCTTCCTGGGGGAAACACACTCTCCAGTCAATGCCGTCTGCGCCCGTATGTTGAACTCTGGCCATCATTTTGATGGACTTTTCAAGCAAGCCGGTTTCTTGTGAGGAGAAGTTCCCTGTGGATCTCCCCTCTCTGATGGCTTCGAAGAGCGACAGGTTTCCGAGGTCTTCTTGAAGGTAAAGCATCCTGTCGGATGATTCGGCCAATATGCGTGGTGTCGGGAGTGCTTTCGTTGCGAAATGTCGTGCCAGTGTTGTGAAGGCCACATTTTCCGACAGGTTTGTGCCTGCGGTGCCGACAACAGTAGGCAGACTCTGTTCCGCAGGGGTGATACGGAAATAGCAACGTGCCGAACCGGCTCCGGCCAGCGGTGTTACCGCAGCCGGAGCCGAGCCGAACGTTATGGTGTATAATTCACCGAGTTTTTCCCTGTGGGTCATGAGTTTTTTTGTTCGTCGTCGGCTTTCTCTGCCGCTTCGGCAGCTTCGTCCTGTGCGATTTCCTCTTCTTTGAAATCGGTGACGCCTGCTGCTATCAGTTGGTTGTACCAGCTGAAGAGTTTTTTGATGTCGGTGGTGTACACTCGTTCCTCGTCATAGTCTGGAAGGATGGTCTTGAAATAGTCGCGCAGAACTGAATCGTCCATGGCTTTTGTATCCACGGGCTGTCCGTTTGTGGCTTCTTTCACTTTCTCGAGCACCTCGGTCAAAGGCACGTCATCGGCGGTTGTATAAATTGAGATGTCGCCCAGCGACACAACTTTGTCGCGTGCATAGGCCGGGGTGCGCTTACCTGTGGAAAGGCTTTCCACAATGAGCATATTCTTGCCTTGGCTTACCAGGCGATACAATCCGGGTTTGCCGGAGATTGAAAGGATTCTTTTGAGCATGTCTCCTATTTTATTTTTATAAATGATTTAAAGTCGGATTGACTTGTTGGTTTGGCAAGCGGTTGGCTTGCTTCAGTAACATAAAGTCGGGATGATTTCACTGGCAATTATTAACAATCCCAATGCAAAGTTACCTAACAGAAATGATAAGTGCAACCTTTCAAACTATGGTTGCATTGAAATGTGTGGATTGATATCAAGAGCTACAACAAGACTTCCGCCATGACGGACAACTTTTA
>WSMN01000090.1 GCA_013316535.1 Muribaculaceae bacterium
CTGAAACTACAGTCCACCGGGTTTTCATCCAATTGGCCGCTTTATGTGGTCATCCTGTTCTCATGGGGTATTGCATTACTGGAATATACATTCCAGGTGCCGGCCAACCGCATAGGCTTTGAAGGTAACGGAGGCCCCTATTCGCTGATTCATAATTTATTATAATGACAGTTCTATCTTATCTCATTTCTTATCAATGGCATCTCTTTCGGTCGCGCCGGTTGCGCCCCTCCCTGTATTTCTCCTCCGAGACCTCCATGCATTCGGGCATAACCGAACGGAGATAATCCATGTCTACAAGCCATTTGCCCTCTTTCCCCTTACGCGGGAAAGCCTTTTGCCGCCTGCGGTTCACTTCGTCACACAACCTGGAATGCCCCCGGGGAGCGGTGGGCAATAATGACGGCGGGATACTGTCGAGTGTCACAGCCTCAACATGCGAGGCGGCAGGAAACCCTATGGCCACCCACATGACGGTGGTCGAAGCGGCATCCTCCCCCGGCAAGGCACTTTCAATGACCACAGAGGCACACGAACTTCGACGTGGTATATATTCCCCCCGGTCTGTCAACAGCCGGAATCCACGCCGTGCCATATCCATTCCATGTCCATGGTGATAAAACGAACGCGACATCCGCTCGGTAAACGTTTCTGGCGTTATCATCTTACGACCAAGGCTCTCCGCAATAAGATGCAGCGCATTGTCATGGCGCACCTCCCCCAATCGGTCTGTCTCTCCCCCCGAATAAGAATAATTGGAGCGCACAAGCAGACGCGTCGGCTCTTTGGAAAGCGGGAAACATGAGAAATCATGGTCGGATGTCTCGAAATACGCCGCATCGCCGTTGGAATCCGTAACCCCGAAATTGGCTTGCACGCCAAGCGCACCATCGGCCATACATCGTTCCAGCAAAGCCGCAAAATCAGCCACAGACCTGCATTGCCTTAATGCCGCCGACATGACCAGCCCCTCGCGGTCCTTGACCGCAGCAGTGTCGGGAGCAAGATTATATGAAGCGGTGTTCATTATCGCGAATCCTGCGGAATTGAATCCAATCCAGGCCTCCTTCATTTCGGTGTCCCCGGCATTGAACAATGCCACATAGGCCATAGTGGAATCGGTAGCCTCAACCTTGCCGACAAAATTATCGGGATGCCCGGAGTCACGGTGCTTCCACATCATCATGCGGCCGTCACGCGCCACATTCCCACTCACAATGGCCGACGTACAGGCACCGGCATGAATGCCACCGAGCAACCACTGCACTGCGACACACACCAACAACGCCTTTGTCAAGAGCCACCGGGAATCCATATTGAATACAAATTTACGAAATAAGTTTGGCCAAAATCCCCAATTTGTGTAATTTTACATTTCAGAGGGGATAAGGAACTTTTTCAAAAACAAATGCCAATGAGCGACGGCCAGCACCCCTACATATTCGAAATGCCACTGAAAGTGCGTGACTACGAGGTGGATTCGCAGGGTATAGTGAACAATGCCCACTACCTGCACTATCTCGAACACACCCGTCATGAATTCTGCGAGACACGGGGATTCACGTTCCGCGACATGCAGGCACAAGGCATCGACCCGGTGGTCACTAAAATCGAAATTGAATACCACGCCCCATTGAGGCTGGCAGATACAATGACCAGCAAACTATGGGTAGAGCGGCGGGGGGCGCGGTTCATTTTTCATCAGGACATATTCACCCCAGCCGATGCGCTGGCCGTAGCCGCAAAGGTCTCGGTCGTGGCCTTGCAGAACGGACGGCCATCCCGAGGCGACATGCTTGCCGCGGCCATCGGCCTGTAAAATTGCAAACGTATAAATCCCCCCAAAAAATTGTCCCAGCTACTCCACCGAATAGCATTCTCCCAAGTCAAGGGGAACAACCCCAAGATGGCTACACAGATTCTGAACCGTATCGGCTCGGAAGAGGAGTTTTTCACGCTATCGCAGGCCGCACTTTCATCCAGGCTTGAGTTTTCAGGACGAATCACTGACAACACCTACCGCAGCGAGCTGCTGGACAAAGCCCGCGCCGAAGTGGCCTTCATAGAGAGCAACCGGGTGAGGTGCTTCTATTTCACCGATGAAAACTACCCTCAAAGGCTGCTGGAATGCGATGACGCCCCTGTCATGCTGTATGCACTCGGCAATGCCGACATCAACGCCACCCACATGGTGAGCATTGTCGGCACCCGCAATGCCACCGTCTACGGGGTGAACTTCATCAACCGGTTAATCGGAGATCTTGCCGAGCGAATCGACAACCTGACAATAGTAAGCGGGCTTGCTTTCGGATGCGACATCACCGCCCACCGGCGAGCCATGGAACTGGGATTGCCGACAATCGGGGTGGTCGCCCACGGGCTTGACACGCTTTACCCTGCGGAACACCGCAATTATGCTGCCAAGATGGTGCGGGACGGTGGAGGGATGATTCTTTCCGACTATCTTCACGGCACCCCGCCCCACAGAGGCAATTTCCTCGCACGGAACAGAATCGTAGCCGGAATGGCCGACTGTATCGTGGTGGCCGAATCGGCGGCACGCAGAGGGGGAGCGTTACACACCGCCAAACTGGGAATGCTCTACAACCGCGATGTATTCGCCCTGCCGGGACGGACATCCGACCTTTATAGCGGGGGATGCAATATGCTGATACGAACCAACGTGGCACATCTTATCGAAACCGCCGACGACCTGATAGAGGCAATGAACTGGAAATGCCGCCCACCCGAAGGGGAACAAACCTTGCTCTTCCCCGAGCTAACGCCACAGCAACAGCTCGTCATTGACTATATCCGGCAGAACGGGGAGGCGCAAATCAATTCTCTCACTGCCACACTCGGCATACCGGCAGGACAGCTGATGGCGTTGCTGGTGGAGATGGAATTCAACGGATTGCTGCTTTCCCTTCCCGGCGCACGCTACCGTCTCGCCTGAACCATCAGCCCTCTCCAACCATTATAATAAATCAGCCCTTCTCTCCCGCTCTCTCCTCATTAACCCTCAAAAACAATTCCCTCACCATGGAAAAGAAAATCATCGCCCCGTCAGAACTCATCATCAATCCAGACGGTTCCGTGTTCCACCTGCACCTGCTGCCGGAGCAGCTCACCGACCGCATAATCCTCGTCGGAGACCCTGCCCGCGTAAACATCGTGGCCGAACATTTCGACACACGCACCTTCGAGGTATCATCACGGGAATTCCACACCATCGGCGGCACCTATAAGGGCAAGCCCATAATGTGCCTGTCCCATGGCATCGGCCCCGATAACATCGACATTGTAATCAACGAACTGGATGCACTCGCCAATATCGACTTCAACACACGTGAGGTAAAGGACAAGCACCGCACCCTCTCGATGGTACGCATAGGCACCTCCGGCGCACTACAACCCGAATTAATCGTCGGCACCCCCGTCATTGCAGAAAAGGCCATCGGATTCGACGGCGTGCTTAACTATTATGCCGGGCGCAACGAAGTGGCCGACCTTGAATTCGAGGAAGCCTTCTGCAACCACACAGGCTGGAACCCGCTTTGGGCAAAACCATATGTAGTGGATGCCAACAAAGAGCTTGTGGAGCAGATAGGCGGAAGCGACATGGTTCGAGGCAACACCATATCGGCAGTCGGATTCTACGGCCCGCAAGGGCGTGAACTGCGCTTGCCTCTTGCCAACCCCGACCTCAACAGCCGCATCGAATCGTTCCTCTTCAATGACCGCAAAGTAACCAACTACGAGATGGAGAGCGCGCCCCTTCAGGGATTGAGCCTTCTCATGGGGCACCGCGCAATGACCGTATGCTCAATCATCGCCAACCGTATGCGCCACGATGTGACACCGAACTACAAAACCGCCATCCGCGACTTGATTTCAACCGTTCTCGAACGTATCTGACCACATGGAAATAGCCATCAAAGGAATGGTTTGCATGCATTGTGTCGAAGCTGTTGACAACGCCCTTGCCGCAGCCGGTATAACCGGGGCAAAAGCACGGCTCGGATATGCCGATATCCCCGACACACTGGCAACCCCAGGTTCACTCTCCCGCCTCGACAAGGAGCTTGAGGCACGGGGATTCACACGCATCACCGATGCAGGCACATTGCTGATCGAACGGGCGAAACGGAGCATTCTCGAGCATGTGCGCGACGAGGATTGCCATTTCAACCTGTCGGCATGTATCCAGGACCATCTCGGGGTCGACTACTCGACATTAAGCAAACTCTTCTCCGCACGGGAAGGGCGCACAATCGAACAATACCACATCGCACAACGCATCGAGTACGTCAAGGAACTGCTGTCATACGGAGAGATGAACATATCCGAGGTAGCCGACAAAGCGGGTTACTCGAGTGTGGCACATCTGTCGCGACAGTTCAAAACTATAACAGGAATGACACCTACGGCATACCTAAAAGGCGCGCCGTTAAGAATCCCGCTCAACGAGGTCTGACCCCAGGAACATGCAAACACCATACACAATTGTGTAACGCCACCTAAGTTGAAGGTTCGTAACTTTGCACAAAACGAAAAAGTCGCGCTGACTTCCAACCCGATTTGTAGCAAAACTTATGAACCTTCAACATTTTTTATATGCACTCCTGAACATCCTTAACGAGATGTCGCCATATATCCTGCTGGGATTCCTGATAGCAGGGCTATTGCATGTGTTTGTCCGACCCGAAGTAATGAGCCGCCACCTCGCCGGCAAAGGATGGAAACCGGTGTTCAAAGCCGCCATGTTCGGAATCCCGTTGCCTCTATGTTCCTGCGGCGTGCTCCCCACCGCAGTGGCATTACGCCGCCAAGGAGCATCAAACGGGGCTGCAACATCATTCCTAATAGCAACACCGCAAACAGGAGTAGATTCGATAGCGGCTACATATGCCTTGCTCGGACTGCCGTTTGCAATACTCCGCCCCATCGCGGCCCTTACCGGTGCGTTTGCCGGAGGAATGGCGGTGGACCGCGTAGAAGGGGACAAAAAAGCCACCGACACCCCTCAAACGCCTGTCAACTCCAACCCCAAGATTCATGTACCATTGTTAAAAAAACTGTCGGAAGCGGTGCGGTACGGCTTGGTCGACATGGTAGGTTCCGTAGGCAAATGGCTCGTAATCGGCCTTATTATAGCCGCGATAATAACCATAACCGTACCCGACACCCTGTTCCTTTCAATCAGTGAGTACCCCCTCATCGCCATGCTTTTGATGGTTGCGGTGGCAGTGCCCATGTATATATGCGCAACCGGCTCCATCCCCATAGCATTGTCCCTGATGCTCAAAGGGCTCTCTCCAGGTGTGGCATTCGTGTTGCTGATGGCCGGCCCGGCTGCCAATTTCGCATCGGTGATGGTGCTTCGCAAAACACTTGGCAACCGTGCAACAGCAATCTATGTTGCATCAGTCATAGTCACAGCCATTGCCTTCGGGCTAGTCATCGACACCTTGCTGCCCGCATCATGGTTCACACCAATTGGCAGTATCTCTTCGGAAGCAAATTGCCACCTTCACCTAGGATGGTTCGACACAACCAACACCCTCATCCCTGCGCATCTCCCCTCCAAAGATTTCACGGAGCGTAGCCTTGGTGATATCATCCTTCGTAGGCCCGAGTCCACCGGTGGTGACGACTATGTCGCTTTCAGCCAATGAATCCTCTATTGCAGCACGTATTGCCGCCGCATCATCATGAACCGTCCGAACCTGTCGCACCGCCCACCCGGCAGGGATGAGGGTGTGGCAGTTCATATAAGGGATGTGTTCGCCAGGCGCGGTCTGCACATGAATGCCCTCACGGAGTCGCAGGCAATGGTCCCCGACAGTTGCCGTGTCATTCCCAATGCACTGGGGACAGCTCCGGTGATGTGGTTTGAACGCGACGGGAAAGTGCTGGTGTCGATGCCCGGTGTGCCGTTTGAGACTCGATATGCTTTTGCCAACGAGGTGCTGCCGCGCTTGCTCGAACGCTTCGGGGAGCGTTGTGTGGTGGAGCATAGAACCCTCGTGGTGGTTGGCATAACCGAAAGCGACCTTGCCGAGCGGATATCCGACTGGGAGGACTCACTCCCGGCGGGATTGCATCTGGCCTATCTTCCACATGCGGGCTACATCAGGTTGAGGCTCGATTGTGAAGGTGGCAATGAGGAAAGTGTGCACCTAATTCTTGACGAGGCTGTGCAGTGGCTTGTTGACAGTCTCGGCGAACATGTGCTTGCCACGGAGGATGCCACTCCCGAGCAGTTGCTGATGAACGAGTTGAATGAGCGCAGACTGACGTTCGGTTGTGCGGAGAGCTGCACGGGTGGCAATATAGCTCATCGCATGACTATGTTGCCCGGTGTCTCGGAAGTGTTCATGGGTGGAGTTGTGTCCTATTCCAATGGGGTGAAAGAATCGATGCTTGGTGTAAGCGGCTCTACGTTGGCGGCTTTCGGAGCTGTCTCGGAGCAAGTGGCAGGTGAGATGGCAGAGGGGATTTTGCGTACGCTTGGTGTTGATTGTGCCGTTGCTACATCCGGTATTGCCGGTCCCGGAGGGGGGGCTGCTGAAAAACCGGTTGGCATGGTTTGCATGGCGTTTGCGGTGAAGTCTGAAACCGCAGTGCGTACATTCCGTTTCCCCGGCGACCGTTCGCGGGTAATCGACAGAGCCAGTACAGTGGCGTTTATCGAGATGGTGAAGTTCTTGCGGAAGCATTGACCGGTCAGTGCGAATGAAAATTAAGCCGGTGTGTCAGAATTCTGACACACCGGCTTAAAAAAGTGGCGGGAGGAGGACTCGAACCTCCGACCTTTGGGTTATGAGCCCAACGAGCTA
>WSMN01000091.1 GCA_013316535.1 Muribaculaceae bacterium
GAGCCAGTTTACTGTGTAAATCTGTAGGGCAGGCTGGTTGGTGCTGACGGTCAGCTTGCGGCCGGACTTTGTTGAACGGAGGGCTGCGACCGGGTGCATTTCGCCGTCGAAAGTGTCGGCGAGCCAGCAGTTGTCATATCCTTTGCCGTATGTCAATGCCGGGAAATCATCGTGTATGCGCTCCCCGAGGGTGTGCTCCGATGTGAAATCCATAGGGGTGTTTTTGACCGGCTCGATATGGCCTGTGGGTATGAGGGTGTCGTCGGTCGGGAGCCATCGTGAGCACTGAAGGGCCAGCAGGTGGTTGAGGCAGCTGCCGCTGTCGTGTCCGTCGAGATTGAAATAGGTGTGGTTGGTAAGATTGATTACTGTAGGGGCATCGGCTGTTGCCTCATAGTCGATTCGGAGGTTGTTCCCGTTGTCCCAAGTGTATTTTACCGATGCTTTAATGTTTGCAGGGTAGCCGGCATCACCATCGATGCTTTCGATGATGAAAACTACGGTGTTGTCACCATCGGTCGTGCAATCCCAAATGCGGTTTTGGAATCCGTCGGGGCCTCCATGCAGGTGGTTGGGGCCGTTGTTGACCGGCAGAGAATATTCCTTGTCGCCGATGGAAAATTTTCCGAGCGCTATCCGGTTGGCATAGCGCCCGGGGGTTTTCCCGGCGCATGGGCCGTCGGCGAAATAATCAGTCGGATTGTCGTAGCCTATTGCCACATCGGTAAGAGTCCCGTGTTCGTCGGGCAGCTTGATTGAAACTATTCCGGCACCCAGTGAGGACAGAACCACTTGTGCTCCGTTTTCGTTGGTGATTGTAACCCATGTGATATTGCCTTTCGGGGTGGGAAATACTTGTTTTTTCAGGTCCATGATATCATGATACTATCTTTGATTTTGTTGGCCAAACACTGAAGTCAAGATGACTTCACTATCTTACATAGGAGTATGTGCAGACAAATTTAGCAATAAATTTTGTAATTTTGCGATTAATGGATTCTTCAGTGCTTTTTGATGAGAAGGGGGGCGGATGCCCGTCGAGAAACGATTTCGTGGAAGTGATTCTTCCTCTCCCGCTCCATGCAACGTTCACTTACCGTGTCCCGGATGGATTGCAGGGGGTGATAGGTGTAGGGTTCCGAGTGATAGTGCCATTCGGGCGAAAAAAATTCTATACCGGCATTGTGGTGGGGACTCCTAATCTGCCGCCGGAAGGGATGGAGGTCAAGGAAGTCGTCATGGTGCTTGATGACAAGCCTGTGGTGCGTTATCCGCAATTAAAGCTTTGGAGTTGGATTGCAGATTATTATCTTTCGGCTGTGGGGGATGTGTATAAGGCTGCGGTTCCGGCCGGATTGAAAATCGAGAGTGAGACTTTCCTGGAGTCAAATCCTGATTATGACATGGAGGAGAGTCCTTTCAATGACAGCAGGGAGGCGGAGGTGTACCAGCTTCTTGACCATGAGGGGGCTATGACCGTCACGGATATAGTCAACAAGGTCAATGGCAGCGGTGTCGCCGCTATGGTCAATCGGATGGTTGAGCGTGGCGCGCTTATAATTTCGGAAAAGCTCGTGGAGCGTTACAGGGTCAAGCATGAACCGTATGTTGCCGTGAATGTGACCCGTGAGGAACTTTCGGAGGCTTTCGCGCAAGTGAGGGGGGCGCGTAAGCAGGAGGCTCTGCTGCTTGCCATGCTTGAAATGAGCGGATTCCAGCGGGGCGGGGCGGGTGAGGTGAAGCGCGCCGCATTGCTTGAGCGCGCAGGTGTGTCGCCCTCGATTCTGTCGGCATTGGAGAAAAAGGGGATTCTAAGGTCATATAAGAAAGAGGTAAACCGATTTAAGTTCACCGGGGAGGCTTCCGGGAGATTGCCGCGCCTTAGCGAGCCGCAGGGGGAGGCTCTCGACGGCATCCACAGGGGTTGGAAGGAAAAGGATGTGGTGCTTCTGCACGGTGTGACATCGAGCGGGAAAACCGAAATTTATATTCACCTGATAAATTTTGTGCTCGCCCGCGGTGAGCAGGCGTTGTTTCTGGTGCCTGAGATTGCATTGACCACCCAGCTGACCCGCAGGTTGCAGGAGGTGTTCGGTGAGAAGGTTGTGATTTATCATTCCAAATTTTCCGATAATGAACGTGTGGACATATGGAAAAAGCTGTTGCACGACAGCAGTCCTGTTGTGGTCATCGGTGCGCGTTCATCGGTGTTCCTGCCGTTTGCCAGGCTTGGGCTTGTGATAGTGGATGAGGAGCATGAGGCGAGCTACAAGCAATATGACCCAGCTCCGCGCTATAATGCCCGTGATGTGGCGATGGTGCTTGCGCAGATGCATGGTTCCAAAACCCTTCTGGGGTCGGCCACGCCGTCGGTGGAGACATATTTCAAGGCTTTGGGCGGCAAATTCGGCCTGGTGTCGCTGGATGTTCGTTACCATGATGTGAAGCTCCCGGCTATCAGGGTCGTAGATATGACAAACGCCAGGAAAAATGGCGATATCGGAGGAGCGTTTGCCGGGGAGACAGAGAGGATTGCCCGTGAGACCCTTGCTCGTGGCTCTCAGGTGATATTTTTTCAAAACCGCCGCGGTTATGCGCCTTTGGCGCGTTGCAAGCAGTGCGCATGGGTTCCCAAGTGTGAGCATTGTGATGTTGCGTTGACCTATCACAGCCATATGCGGCAATTGCAATGCCATTATTGCGGTGCGGTGTATCCGCTTCCCAATGTTTGCCCGCAGTGCAAGGAACCGGCTATCGAAATCATAGGCTACGGCACGGAGCGGATTGAAGAGGAGGTCGGGGCGCGTTTCCCGTCGTCGAAAATGCTGCGCATGGATCTCGACACCACCCGAAACAAGGACTCCTATGAGAGGATAATAGGGGAGTTTTCGTCGGGGAAGGCTTCCATCCTTGTGGGGACGCAGATGGTCAGCAAGGGGCTTGATTTCGGAGGAGTGGAGATGGTTGGGGTGCTGAATGCCGATGCCATAATCAATTTCCCGGATTTCCGTGCCGGTGAACGAGCGTTCAACATGCTCGAGCAAGTGTCGGGACGTGCCGGCCGGCGCAGCGGTTCCGACGGTATTGTGGTTATTCAAACTTACCAGCCGTCGCATCCGTTATTGAAGCATGTGCTCAATCATGATTATGCCGGTTATTATGCCGCCGAAGTGGCGGAGCGGCAGCGGTTCTGCTATCCTCCTTTTTCGCGGATAGTCTATATGTTCATCAAGCACCGCGACCCGTCGCGGCTGCGACTTGTGGCCGAGGTCTACGCCGGCCGTCTGCGCAAACTGCTCGGTAACCGTGTCTATGGTCCTGAAGAGCCGTCGGTTGGACGCGTGCAGGGGCTGTACATACGCAAGATAATGCTCAAGATAGAAGCCAATGCCTCCATGACCAAGGTGAAGGAGATTCTTCGGCAGACTTATGTGGACATGCATGACCTGCCGCAGATGAAAGGTACAGTGGTCTATTATGACGTTGACCCGCAATGAGGGGATTGGCCTTTTTGTCGTAATTAATGGCAGTTTCATTCTTGAATTGCCGTTTTGCGGAATTTTTTATAATTTTGTAGTTGTTAACCCGACTTCAGATGTGCTTTTTAAAGAGCGGTCTACGATATATGGTTTGCCTTGTGGCAATTTCGCTTTGGTTGGTGCTTCCCGTGGGGGTCGCATCAGCCAAGGATTTTGTAGTGACCCTCGATGCGGGCCATGGCGGGAAGGATTACGGGGCATTGGGGGCAAAGACCAATGAAAAGACCGTCACATTGTCGGTGGTCAGGCAGTTGGGTAAACTGATAGAGAGCAACCTCCCTGACGTTAAAGTTGTATATACCCGCGACAAGGATGTTTTCATTCCTCTGAACGAGCGTGCCGCTATAGCCAATAAGGCGGGGTCCGACCTGTTCATCTCGGTTCACATAAATTCAGTTGACAAGCGCAACAAAAACAGGCGCAACATAGAAGGGTGCCAGGTCTATACTCTCGGCTTGCACAAGACGGCCGAGAACCTTGCCGTGGCAAAGCGTGAGAACTCTGTGATGGAGCTTGAGGCCGACCACACTGAAAAGTATGCCGGGTTCGACCCTAATTCGCTTGAAAGCGACATAGTGTTCGAGCTTAGCCAGAACAAACGTCTTGACCAGAGCATTGAATTTGCCGATGCTGTGCATAACGGATTGGTGGATATTGCGGGACGTGCCCCCAAGGGGGTGCGGCAGGCCGGGTTCTGGGTGCTGTGGGCAACTTCGATGCCATCGGTTCTTGTGGAGCTGGATTTCATTTGTAATCCGCGTTCTGAGAAGTTCCTTGCTTCCGACGACGGGCAGCAAGAGATGGTAACGGCACTTTACAATGCATTCTGTGCCTATCTGAACACTTATGGCTCGCAGGTGACCGGGCGCAATTTGCCGGTAGCGCAGGCCATTACATGCGGTAACGGTAAAAAGGGGCGCGACTCGGCCTCACGTCTTGCCGCTCCACAGGGCCATCGTGAAATTGCGTTTGTCGATGATGGCCAAAAGGGTGATGGCCGCAGGTCGCAGAACCGCAGGGGAGGATTGAATGAAATATCAGATGAATCGGGAACGCCGAAATATTACGTGCAGATTCTTGCAAGTTCCGATTTGTTGAAAAAAGGGGCGTCGGAGCTTAAAGGGCTGGATGACGTGGAATATTACAGGGACGGGGGGATGTTTAAGTATGCTGTAGGAATTGCTGATTCGCTTGACGATGCACAACGGCTTCTGAAAAAAGTGCGCAAGTCGTTCCCACAGTCGTTTATAGTAAAGATGATTAATGGCCACAGGGTTGATTTTATAAAACCCTGATGGCGAAATTGGACAAACAGAATAAGTTATAGGGCATGAAAGCTTCAAAGAAAGAGTTTATTATAGGTCTCTGCGTTGCAGTCTCATTGTTGGTGCTGTTTTTCGGGATAGATTTCCTGAAAGGTGTTAACGTGTTCAAGGCTGCGAACTATTATTATGCGCAGTACACCAATGTTGCCGGGCTGCAGGTGTCTGCTCCTGTGACGCTCAACGGTTTCAAAGTTGGGCAGGTGCGTTCACTGCAGTATGAGTTTGATAACCCGGGGCATGTCAAGGTGGAGTTAAGCCTCGACAAGGCTTTGCAGTTGCCTTCCGGCACCAAGGCGGTGATTGAACAGGATTTGCTCGGCACTGCCACCGTTGTGCTGAAGATGGCCGATTCTGGCGAATTTTATAAGGTGGGCAGCATGATTCCCGGGGAGACCTCTCAAGGAATGATGGAGGGTGTGTCGCAGAATCTGATGCCTAAGGTGAATGCGGTTTTCCCTAAAATCGATTCCCTGTTGACTTCCATCAACCGTCTTGTTTCCGACCCTGCGCTTTTGAAGTCGGTGCAACGCCTTGATGCCATAACCCTTAACCTTGAGCAGACCATGAAGCAGGTCAATGCCACTACACGTTCGCTTGACCCTGTTATGGCCAATGTCACCGGCATCACTGAAAACCTCAATACGGTCAGTGATGCACTTGCGGCTGTATCGGAGGATTTGAAGGCTGCCCCGATTGATTCTGTGATGCAGAATGTTGCCGTGATGTCGGATAATCTTAAGGTGCTCTCGGCGCAGCTCAATGACCCCAACTCATCGTTAGGACTGATTACCCACGACCGTGCCCTGTATGACAACCTCAATGGTTGCGCCGCGTCGCTCGATTCGCTGCTGATTGATGTCAAGCGCAATCCCAAGCGCTACATCAGCATCAAGCTGCTCTGATGCCACAGGCGTGGAACCCATGAAAAACATAAAGTTGCCGGCTATACGCCTGGTAATCCCTATTGGATTATATCTTACTAAAACATATATCTGAATTCATTTTTAACCTATGAATCTTTCATTTAACATCGACTACCGCACCAATTGGGGCGAAGCCGTCTATCTTACCGGCGATTTGCCGGAACTTGGCAACGGCGACAGGTCGAAGGCAATAAAGCTCGACCTCTATGGCGAGCAGACATGGAAAACCAAGATTTCGCTTCCTGACGGAACCGGTGACTTCACTTATTCCTATTTTGTGCGCCACGAAAACGGCTTCATTAAAGAGGAATGGGGCAAAGGCCATCATTTCCGTGCCGGTAACGGCGTTCGGGAGTTTGAGATTTTCGACCGCTGGCAAGACCAGCCCTGGGACAAGCCATACTACTCGGTTGTGTTCACCGATTGCGTGTGCAAGCGACAGAACCGTGCCTTGGCTCCGGTGGTGAAACCGGGAGAGCTGTTGCTTAATGTTGACGCACCGATGGTCGCTTCTGACGAAGTGGTGGCTGTGAGCGGTGGCTGTGAGGCTCTTGGTAACTGGGATGTTGAGAAAGCGGTGGTGCTTAGCGACGCATATTATCCCTGCTGGAGCTGTGCTGTTCCGTTGGCGGGGCTTCCCTCGGAATTCGAATACAAATTTCTGATTCTTAAGAAAGATAGCCGCCAGGTGGTGGCTTGGGAGGGTGATAGCAACCGCCGCATGTCGGTCAGACCTGCTACCGATGGCGAATGCCTGGTTGTG